>JAKIYU010000134.1 GCA_022708385.1 Bacteroidota bacterium
CCACATTTTTTTGTTCATGTGATAGCCGGGTGTGATGGCGCTGTACTGTTCCCTCAACTCTATAGCCCGCTCAGGGTTGCATTTGAGAATAAGTCCTGCAGGTTCTTCATCAAGGCTCAGCAGGGCAAACATCTTTCCGCATACTTTAAATACCAGGGTTTCCTCATCAAAGGGCATGCATTCGGTGGTGCATTTTTTCGAAAGGCAGTAGGTGCGGATGGTTTCAGAAATCATAGTAAGAAGTTTGAAGTACTTAAAGTACTTAAAGTTTGAAGTTCTTTGCGGTTTTAGAGTTGTTTTATCCTTTTGAGAATCATCTGTGCCGTGTTTCGGCTTTTCTGTTCGAGCAGCACCTTTTTCCCATCAACAACCTTTGCTATGGTGCTGTCGTTGTAATGTCTTATCGTAACAAGCTCCAGGTCTGTATTGTAGTAAACTTTGAAATCCTTTTTCAGCTCTTCGATAAGACGCAGCGTTTTATAATTGTCGTAGTCGGTGCAAACAGAAAAACTGACCGCTGAATTCTGCATCAGGTTGGCTTTTATATTGTACCTGGCGAGGCTTTGAAAGATGTTGCTGATGTTCTGTTCGGCAATAAATGAAAAGTCGCGTGGTTGTATGCTTATCAGTATCTGGTTTGTTTTAAAAATGAAGCAGGGAATTGGTTTCTTTTCTGTGAAGAAATGTTCTATGACGGTACCTGTGCCCTCAGGATTTAGAAACGACTTTACATAAAGCGGAATCTTTGCATTTTCGAGAGGCTTGATGGTTTTGGGATGAATTACCGTGGCACCGTAATAGGCCAGTTCAATGGCATCAAGATATGAGAGACGGTCAATTTTTTTTGTGTCGCTGAATTGTTTGGGGTCGGCATTAAGTACGCCGGGTACATCCTTCCAGATGGTTACATCTTCGGCTTTGAGGCTAAAGGCCACAACAGCGGCAGTAAAGTCCGAGCCTTCCCTGCCCAGGGTAGTGGTATAATTGTGTGCTGTAGCACCGATAAAACCTTGGCTAACTGCTATTTTTTTGCCCGATTCAAGCACTGAATCAAAAGCTGCTTTAACAAGCAGGGGCGTTTTTTCCCAGTCAACGCGGGCTTCACGGTAATTGGCATCGGTCCTTATTATACTGCGGGCATCGACAACACAGTTGCTGAAACCGTTTTTGTTTAAGTAACAACTCAGAATATGCGAAGAAAGCAGCTCTCCATAGCAAACAAGCCTATCGTACTCGAAATTGTAGTTCTTGCTCGGAGGGGTATTCAGTTTGCTTTTTATTTCATCGAAAAGGTTTTCCAGACCTGAGAATACCGTTTCACTACTGTCGAGAAAAAGTTCCCTTGCAATATTTATATGGTAGGTGTAAATCTCATCAAATATTCCCATGGTATTGATATTGTCAAAATATGCTGAGTGCAGTTTTTCAAAGGCGTTGGTCATTTTGCCCATGGCAGAAATTACAATAAAGAGTTGCTGGTTTTCGAAAAGTTTGAGAACTCTGATGATATTTGCAAAAGATGGAGCATCCTTAACCGAAGCGCCACCAAATTTGAAAACTTTCATAACCATATTGTTGATAAGTATGCGAAATTAATTAAAATTGAGAAAATGTCTATTATATAAAATGAAACAGGTACTCCCGCTATGAGGAATACCTGATTTCGTTTTATGATGCAGAAAGTATGAACTATTTAATTATCACAAATTTCTGAGTGCCTAACAGTTTGTTGTCGTTGAAAATACGAATGTAATACTGTCCGTCGGGGAGGGTAGTTGTTGAAATAATACTACGACCTTTTACGCCGTTGTTTTCAGTAAGAAGTTTCTCTCCCACAACATTATATATTTCATATTGTGTTTCGGTGTTGATGCCGGTTTCAACATAAATAAAATTGTTGGCAGGGTTAGGATACACATTAAGGGTAGTTTGCTTGACATCTTCGATAGATGTGGCACAGCTTTGAGGTGTTCCTCCTGCACCTGTAATGGTATTTCTAAGGATAGTGTTGTCAATAGGCCAAATGTCCTGATCGTAAATCTGTTTGTTAGGTTTGATGGCAATGATTGTAGGATAAGCACTAATCCCATAAGTGCTGTTGATAGCAGCGCCCTGTGTGCTGGGAATTTTAATAAAATTATAAGCAGATGTTGCAGACTGCAATTGGCTAAGTGAGTGATTTGTACTAATAATCATAACAATCACATTGCCTGTGTTACATCCGAAATATGTGTAGCTGTCCTGGAGAACAGGGTACGTTCCCGTGCATGTACTTCAGCCATCCATAGTAAACATGATGCAGACATATTTACCGGCATTCAGGTAGTTGAAGAGTGTGTGCGAAACGCCGTTGATGTCGGTAGCTGTAAAATCAACTGCCGTGGTCAGGGGCGTCTGCGCAAACGTCAGGCATGCAAAGAACAATGCCATAAAGGTTGTGTAGATTTTTTTCATATTATTTGTGTTAATTAATAGATATGCAAATTTAAGCATATTTTGTAAAAAGTCAAGTATTATTTATAAACAACGCTTAGTTTTTTGTAATTTTGTATCCTTAACGGGGCTGACCGGTTTTGACAGCAGGCATTGTGGGAAGGTAAGCATGCCGAGCGTTGTGAAAGTAGCTCGTAAATATCAATTCACACGCCACATAAATGGCAACGATTATTCTTTCGCTTTAGCTGCTTAATTTAGAATTAAGCACAAGCCGTTTCCGGGGAAGCATTTCTCAACTGCGCCCCCAGTGAAGCGTCGCAAAGGTTGAGATAGCAGGCGCAAAGCCTTGGTGCTCCTGCGAAATTTTTAAGGCTAAGGTTAGGTCAGGTTTGCCTTTGACACGGCTTAACTCTAAAACCAACTAAAGGCTAAGCATGTAGAAAGCTTTTTTGCAACTTGTTTGGACGAGGGTTCGACTCCCTCCAGCTCCACAAAACAGTTTTGAGTGTGCCCTTCGGCTCCGCTCAGGACACCTGTTTTGAGTAAGAGCGAGGAAAGAACACAAAAAACTGTTTTGTCCCTAAAGTCTCACACTTTTACACTGAGCTAAACGAAGTGAAGTCGAAGTGCACACTCAAAATATATCTAATGTTCGATTTCGAAAAGCTTGAAGTTTAGAGGTATATAAGAAATTAAAAACGTATTCGGTGATTCACGTTATAGCAATTTTTATTATTTTTGCTAAATATCAATTGAAGTTGTCTTAACCTTCCCGCCTTTACCGCCATTGATTTTAAACCGCACATCTGCAGGGGTTGAGTATATGTCAGGTGGGTCTTGTAAGGGTAGAGCAGGGGGTAATTAGAAATGAAATACAGAAAAAGACTGGCATACTTATGTGAACTGTACCGAATTCCTCTTAATCACCACGATGCCCTTAGCGATGCCAGAGCCTGTGTGGATTTGTACCGATTATCTTTGCCGGAATATAAAACCTTTAAATTGAATCATGCTTTTTGAATTTGCATAACTTATGACTCAACTACTGTTTAATAATGAAATTTACACTAAGGTCATTCATGAGAAAATCCCTATGGCACGGGAATTTGTGTGGATTGCTACTGCGGATATAAAGGATATGTATGTAGCCGATGGCCTTACTATGAAACCTTTTCTGGGAGTGCTGGCCAGCCTCATTGCACACAAAGTGGAGGTGCGGCTGATGCATGCCAAAGAACCCGGCCCTAATTTCAGGAAGGATTTCGATAAGTACCCTCTCCTGTTTAACAGCATGGAGCGTATGCTGTGCCCGCGTGTACATTATAAAATTATAATTATTGATGGTATTACAGCCTATACGGGCAGCGCCAATCTCACGGGTGCAGGCATGGGGGCCAAAGGCGACAATAACCGGAATTTTGAAAACGGCCTCCTTACGAGCGACCCCGACCTTGTAGCCCAACTGATGGAACAATTTGACTGTGTGTGGCGCGGCGACTTCTGTCGTCCCTGCAAACGCAAAGCCTATTGCGGTGATTGTCCGATAAAGTAAATATTTTATTCTTTTGCTAAATCAAGTCTAAACTAATGCATACATTTGTAATTATTATGATATTCTTTTTCTTTTTATAAGTTATTAGACAATAAAATCTGTCAATTATGAAAAAACTATTCTTCCTGCTCCTTTTTTTTGCTTTTGCGGACACTTTGTGCTTTGCACAGGTTTCATCCTACACTTTCAGTCAGTCTAATGCGACTTATACTGAAATTACCGGTGGCACTGTGCTAGGCAATGCTTCAACTGATGAACAATATTTCGTTGATCCTTCGATACCTCTGGGGGATGTCACAACAGAAGGCGTGGGCCTGCCTATTGGTTTTAATTTTACGTACAACGGCAATGTATTTGACAGGTTTGCTGTCAATGCCAACGGCTGGATTTCATTGGGGCAGTCAGCTCTTACACCTGCAGTTAATATGCAATCGTCTAATGCACAGACACCCATCAGCGCCACTTCCACAGCCAGCAGTGTATTGCAAAACAGAATAGTAGCTTTTGGTCGCAATTTAGCTGCCCAGTCAACTTCTGCTCTAAGGTACGAAACTATAGGTACAGCACCTAACCGAACATTAGTTGTGCAGTGGAAGTCTTTTAGAAGAAATACAACCTCCACAGGCGAAAATCTTAATTTTCAGATAAGACTCCACGAAACAACCAATGCCATTGACTTTGTGTATGGTACCTGCACTTACATTGGAACTAACGGCACTGTTCAGGTAGGATTGAGAGGCGAGTCAAATGCCGATTACAACAACAGAAAATCCACCACCAGCTGGGCTTCAACAACACCCGGTACGGCCAATAACGAAACAGTCACCATCTCTACACTGATTTTCCCTGCTTCAGGTCTTACATTTACCTATAATATACCCGTGTATTATCCCTATGATGCAGGTATTGCCGTTATAAACGCACCATTGTCCCCTGTTCCGGTAGGAGTCAGCAATGTTTCAGTTACAATAAAAAACTTCGGCACCGACAGCCTTAAAAGCGCTGTTGTTGACTGGAGTGTAAACGGGGTCATGCAGGCCCCTTATACATTCAATCATGTGGGCTTGCCCAAAGATTCAGTTGCAGGGACTGTAGTTATTGGTTCTTTTGATTTTGATATCACGGGAAACTTTTTTGTTAAAGTTTGGACTTCCCTCCCTAACGACAGTGCTGATGGCAATAATGGAAACGATACTCTCTCAAAAAATGTCTATGCTCAGCTATATGCCCCTTTGCCTTTTGCTGAAAATTTCGAAACCCCATGGGTAAACAAGAACGACACTAACGATGTCCCATCCCTGTACTGGAACAACAATCCCGCTGTCGGAAATAATTCCTGGCGAAGAAATGACGACACACTTTCAGCATCATGGACTTCAACTTCAGGCGCTTATACCCCCGAAGGAGCAAGCAGTACGGTTCATTCCGCAAGGTTCCATTCCTATATGCTTGTTGGTACAACCTATACCGGTTCACTCGATTTATATCTCAACCTGTCCGCTACGGGTGGCAAAGTGCTCGATTTCTGGTATTTGAACACATCCGGTAATGATTCTCTGGCTATTTATTTATCTACCGACAACGGGCTTACCTTTAGCTTCATTCAGAAACTGACAACAACTTCTGCCTGGACACATAACAGTTTTTATCTTGGAAACACCACTTCAGCCAATTGCGTCCTGCGGTTTAAAGGGACATCTGCCAATTTAAACACTACCGATTTAGGCATTGATGAAGTACAAGTATATGTACAGCCCAACGAGGAAATAGGCGCTCTCGACTGGGTGTCTCCTGCGGGCGGTTGCGGCCTGACGGCCAGCGAACCTGTTACTGTGAGAGTCGTCAACATGGGGCTGATGGCCCAGTCAAATGTACCGGTAAGCTACTCAATCGACGGTGGTCTTACCTATGTAGGCCCTGAATATATAACCGGCCCTGTCAACCCCAATGACATAGCCGTGTTTACATTCGACTCTACAGCCGATTTCTCAGCAGCCGATACCTACAACTGTATTTTCGCCGTGGACCTGCCGGGAGATGTTAACCAGTATAACGATACCGCATTTAAGGTTATTAACTCTATTGCCCAGATTGACACTGTGCCTTTTATCGAGGATTTTAATGCCGGTACCAGCAGCCATTTCCTCCTCTCAGATGCGACTGAGTCCTCTGCAACTTACGACACCCTTGGCCTGCTCAATTCTTATGCATTGCACTTCACAGGCAGAACCACTACCGGCTGGAGCTCCGGTAACACTACTGCAGCTCAGGCTTGGAGCTATACGGAACATATTTCTTCGGCAGCTACATGCAATATTGATGCATCCGGATTAACGCAACTCTCGCTCAGGATTGGTTTAAGACAGACAAGCAGCAACAGTACAAACATGGCCTATTCGTGGTTTGGCGTGGTCGTTAACGATACCGATACCCTTGCTGACCTGTCCGGACAGAAGTTCTTCAATCCTTTGACTGCCGAGGATGATATTTTTGCCAATAAAATCTTTGACCTTTCTGCCTTTGCACAGACCTCTTTTACACTCAAACTTATAGCATCTTGCCGCCGCGACCTGGCCAACTCAACAACAGGCTCGGCTGACGATGTGCTGATTGATAATTTTGAACTCTTCACACCGCCACTTATTAATGATTTAGGACCTGATACCGCTGTGTGCGAATCCTATCTGCTCGATGCTTGTGCCGGCACTGGCTATACTTATGTATGGCTGCAGCAGCCCTCCGGCGATACACTGGGCACCGACCGATGGCTGCTCGTAGATACCTCTGGTACTTATCTTGTTATCGTTACCGATGCACTGGGCTATTCAGCTGCCGATATCATCACAATAACTGTTAATCAGCCTCCGGTTGTCAATGCTGGAAACGATACTATTATCGCACCGGGTGCCTCTGCTTTTTTTCATGCAGTTGTACTGCCTGTAGGGAATGACTATATTTACAACTGGTCGCCAGACACACTACTAAATAACCCCCTCGTTGATACGACTTATACAGTACCTCTTTCAACTTCTGCTATATTTACCGTTACTGTTACTGACACCCTAACCGGTTGCTCTGCATCGGACAATGTAATGGTCGTTGTCATTGGCGGTCCGCTTAATGTAACTGTATATGCTAACCCCGATTC
>JAKIYU010000135.1 GCA_022708385.1 Bacteroidota bacterium
TTAGACTGTCGTCTAGTTGCGTTAGGCCGTTGAAAAGCTGGTTGACCGCCCAGATGTTCGCCTGGTTCCGGGCAAAAGCAGGATCCAAAGAGGTGATGCCTGCCGATTCATTGTAACGGAATACCTGCCTGCCGTCCGTATTTTTATGGGGATTGCTGCAAGCTGTCAGGCACAGTAAAGCTATGTATAGGATGAATGATTGCTGTTGCATTATGTGAGTTCTGCCAACAAATGTAAAAATATTTATTGATTTGAAACCTGTTATTCAGCACACCCTATTTATACCATTTCAGTCTTAGGGAATTACCTACTACAATAACATCGGAAGCGGCCATGGAGAAGGCGGCCAGCATAGGTGAAAGAAAGCCTGCCGCAGCAAGGGGGATGGCCAGTACGTTGTAGAAAAATGCCCAGAAGAGGTTTTGTTTAATAGTTTGCAGTGTTTTCAGGCTGTATAGGTAGGCCGGTATCAGAAGCGAAATGTTACCATTAAGAAGTATAATTTGCGACGACTGTACTGCAATCTGTGTGGCGTTGCTGAGCGATATTCCTACATCAGCCAGTGCCAATGACGGGGCATCGTTAATGCCGTCGCCTGTCATTGCTACCTTTGTGCCTTTCGACAGTTGTTTAATTATCTCAAGTTTTTCAGAAGGGCTTTTGCTATAATAGACTTCATCAATACCTGTTTTTTTGGCCACATACATACATTTTTCCCTTTTATCGCCACTAAGCATAACGGGTACAATACCCCTGCTTTTGAAAAACTGTATGGTCGAATTTGTTTCAGGTTTTATTTCATCTTCTATAGAAACAACGGCTTTTAATACGTTGTTTACCAAAACGTAAATATCATGACTATGGTCATCGGTCAGACCTTCTGCCAGTATATATGAACCAGCCTGATAGCAGTTACCTTCACTGTCCCAGCCTTTAATACCTACGCCTTTTATCTCTTCGGTTTTAACAATGTCCCATTCCGGGATATCTGCTCCCGAAAGTTCCCTGCTGACAGAACGGGCTATAGGATGGGAGGAGTATTTCTCTAGGCTTTTTAAAATACCCTTTATGTAGTTTTCATCAGCGCTGAAGGTTTGTATATGACGAATTTTGAAACGCCCGGTGGTGAGTGTGCCGGTTTTATCAAAAATAATTTTACTTATCCGAGCAAACTTGTCCATAGTGACACCTCCCTTAATGATGATGCCCTTGTGGGCCAGCTTGCCTACCCCTACAACCACAGCAGTGGGAATAGCCAGCCCCAGTGCACAGGGACAGGATATTACCAGAACGGCAATACCTCTCATTAAAGCCTGTCCGGCACCCATGCCTGCAAAGAAGTATGAAATGAAGAAAGTCAGGAGTGATATAGCCACAACTACAGGGACAAATACGCTACTGATTTTATCGGCAAGATTCTGAAGGGCAGGTTTCTGTTCCTGAGCGTTTTTTACAAGGCCTATGATCTGTTGCAGAACCGTATCGCTGCCTATGGCTGTGCATTTTACACGGATGTTCCCTTCGTTAACTATACTGCCCGACACCACGCTGTCGCCTTCTTTTTTTAAAACCGGAGTGCTTTCACCTGTAAGCATAGACTCGTCTATTGATGCGCTGCCAGATTGAATGATGCCATCTACAGGTATCTTGTCGCCGCTGTTTACCAGCAAAATGTCGTTAACCATGACCAAGGCTGTTTCCTTTTCAATGATTTTTTCGTGAATTCCCATCCGGGTAATTACATTGGCTTTTAAAGGCTGAAGTCGCACCAAATCATCTATGGCTGAGGTTGTTCTTTTAACGGAGCGTTGCTCAAGCAGGTTGCCCAATAAAACAATTGTAATGATACTCGATGAGGTTTCGAAAAACATAAACCCCATGCCCATGTTATATATAAAACCAATTAGACTGTAAGCAAAAGCAGCCGTCGCTCCCGTTATAATAAGCACATCCATATTGGCAATACCTGTTTTAAGCGACTTAAAGGCACTGACACCAAAATGTTGCAGACCGATTAAGAACACAGGTAATGCCAGCAATAAGTGAATCCAGTTTTGATGTAAGAAATGAATATTCGTAAACATACTTACCCACAAGGGTATAGTGAAAATAAGCGAAAGGATAAATTTATTAGTAATTGTAAATTCAAAAGGAATGTCGTCTTTTTTTATGTCTTTAATTACTTTATATCCCAGAGAGTTGATTATTTCTTCTGCTTCTGCAATCCTGCTGCTGTCTGCATGCGAAAATGTTACTTCTGCTGCTGTGAAATTGACGGCCACTTCACGAAACGCTTTCTTTTCAAGTTGTTTTTTTATGCCCATCGCACAGTTGGCACAACTCATACCTGTAACTTTAATAATTACTTTACTCATGTAAAACTTTTTTACAAAGTTACAAATATATTTATAATCAATCTAAATTAAAATAATAAGAAATAGCTACAACCTATTTTATAAGTTTATCTAACACTGTGAGTGTATCCGTCATAATTTTATTGATGGCTTTTACAGAGGTATGATAACCACTTGTTCGGGTGGTAAATTGCCTAATGATAAGTACATCCACCTCTTTTTGGGTAGTATATTTCTTTATTAGGCCTGCAGTGGGTTTATAGAAACTTGTTCTTTGATGAAGCTTATATTCGGGTTTTGCCACAAACACTGTATAGAAGTAAGGATATTTGGTTCCGCTGACATCGTTAATGCTGATTTGTGCATAAATACCGAGAAAATTTTCAGGGGGATATTTGGGCGTAATTTTGAGTTTTATGTCGTTAGGCAGGGGTATATTTTTCTTTTTTTCTTTTCTTTTTTCTCCTTCAATCAGTTGCACAAAAAAATCAACCTGACAGGATGCCATTTTACCTTGAAAAAGCTTAAGCATTGATTTAAAAGTATTTATTTTCATTATTAGCTCAGGTAGTGTGAGTATTTTACGCACACCTGTGAACCAGTGTGGCAGGATGAGAGCTATAATGTCGAAAGCGAGGATGTAGTAAGATTTGTTGTAAGTGTTGTTTCCATTGACGAAGAGATATGTAATTATTATAACAATGATTACAAACATCCAGAACCCGAGTGTATTGGTGATGTCGAGCAGACTCTTGTCCCACGATTTGATTTTTTTGTGCATTTGCTCAAGCTTGTCCACCTGTTCCCTGCTGATATTTTTCCACTGGGCATTGTGGTCGTATCGCCCCAGTTTAAGGCGGTTATCATAACCTTTTACAAGCAGCAACAGGTTACCGGCAAATACCAGCAACAACCCTGGAAATAGTCTAAACATAAAAAACTGCATCGCCAATCCGACGATAATAAGAAGCAAACTCAGGGTAAGTCGGATTGGGTATTTCAGTGATTTGAAAAAATGAAAAACGATGATGCCTTGTTCAGATTTGGTAAGCAAAGTACTCATATTGTTGTTTTTTGTTGTTGTTGTCTTATTGTGTTCTCTAATTCGCTGTAGCCCTGGTTTTGCCAATAGATTGGGCAGGCGCCCTGGCAAACACTGAAATGCTCACAACTTTTGCAGAAAGGATATGCAAAAGATTTTGTTTGATAATAAACGGCTTTCTCTTCGTGCCAGATTTCATCAAAATTGTTATTCAATAAATTGCCGACCGTTTCATTGTACGAAGAGCAGGGCAGGATATTGCCTGCGGCATCCACCGAGAGCAGGCCGTCGCAGGCGGCACAGCCTTTATTGCCCAGTCCATGTGTGATGGTATTGAACATGCACAGGGGCAGGGGAGAATACCACATAAACTTAACATGCGCCTTTTCGCTTGCGGTAATAATTCCTTTTACTATTTCTCCCATTTCGCTGTAGTGAAGTACGAGAAAACTGTTTACAGAGGCACTGCCTGAGGGAATCATCATGTTCATGCTGAACCTGTCATTCTCCAGTGTATTCCTGACAAATTCCGGGAACAGGGTTGCTTCATGCACATTGCCTCTGTTAAGCGTAGTGTTGCTATGCGTATGTATGCCGGCTTTTTTCAGGCTGTGGATGGCATTAATGGCTTTGACAAAAGCTCCATGATGTTTCACAAGCCTGTCGTGTGTAGTGGCTGTAACTCCTTCGATGCTTATCTGCGCAGAGTCGAGGCCGGCATCTTTCAGTTCGGAAGCCTTTGCATCGTCGATAAGTGTGCCGTTGCTTATAAGGTTAACACGCATACCGAACGATTTGGCACAGGCAATCAGTTCAGGCAGGTCTTTCCTAAGCGTGGGTTCGCCCCCTGTAAAGCTGATAGAGGGCACTTTAGCCTGGTGAAATATTTTATGTATGATGGATTTGATTTCTTCGGTGCTTAATTCCTCCTGTGAGACCTGAAGTATATTATTTTGATTGCAACCGGCATAACAGAAAGCACAATTCAGGTTGCACCTGTAGGTAATGGCAATTTCGGACAATACAGGAAACATGGAAGGCATCCCGTCAAAAGGAACGGTAGTTAGTGCCGGATTGTCGTATGGCGAAAGGGATTTACCCTCTATATTATCCCTTATTGTTTTCAGGAATTGATATACCTGCAACTCTTTTTCAGGGTCATTCAGGGATTTAAGCAAGGTGCTGATTTTAGCCCCTGCAAGCAGTTTCCGGAGGATAAAGGCGCCGGTATTGTTCAGTTTATGCACTTCATTGGGCCTTTTAATAAGCAAAAGGTCTTCTTCCCTGACATAGATGTAAGGCCTTACTTTTTCGAAGTAGGTATCGACCCAGGAAAAATCGTGATGCATTACTGTTGTCATTTTTTACAGGTTATAAATCAATGTGAACCACCACTGACGCAGGCTGAATGACATGCCGAATGACACGCCGAATGACACGCTGAATGACAGGCTGAGTGGCAGGCTGAGTGACAGGCGTTGTGACAGGCATTATGGCAAACATTGAGGTTTAGGGGTAAGTCTGTTTCAATATGTGAGATAATTATATGATCTGTATTGATGGGTATGTTGGGTGCCATGTCGTAAGGATTGTTATCTAAGTAATGATGTGTGAAATAGGGCATGCGGTAACGGTACCAGTTGTACCACATATAAGGTGTTTCGGCATCTTCGGGTATTTTTTCTTCTGGGTTTTGTGCGTTTTTATTTTGCGCCCATTCGTACATAGCATTCTTATAATACTCTTTGGTGGCTTCCACATCGGCATCCCATGCTTTTTCACGGATGTTCTGAACGGCAAAGTTCATGAGGTTTTCAAGCTCATCCTGAGAGAATTCCCCATCGTCGGACAAGGCGGCAAAAAGTTTCTTATCGTATTCATTCAGCAGGCTTGCGTCGGGTTCTTTTATTTTTTCGACCTTCAAAGGGTTGGCCCTAACTACTTTAAAATACCCTTCGTTTATAAAAACCTTAAGCATGGCGCTGACAATGTTTTTAATGGGTATGCCTAAGTAAAAGGCTACTTCGAGGGGCGTAAGGTCTTTACATATTTTGCCTTTTTTCTGAAATGTTGATAACTCCAGTTGGGGAGGTGTCCAGTCAAGATTTTCCCAGCTTATTTCATCAAGTCCTTTACGAGCATTCAGCAGGGAGCGCTGTTTGAAAATGAAGATGATAATAAACACAACAAACAAGGCCACAATACCCTTGAGCAGTTTCTTGTTGTCGAGTTGTTTGAGCTCTTCGAAGTAGGGGCCGTTATCGTAAGTTGAGTCAAAGCTTTCATTATTTTCATAGTTTTCGCTGCTCACATACTTTGCCAGCTCATCTGTCTGAAACCAGGCGGCAGGCATGTAAAACTGCACCTGCATACTGTACCTGTTACCGGGGTTTTCTTTGTGGAATAAGGCCAGCAACCTGTTGTTCGGACCTTTCTGAAAATCAATTTTGAATTTCTCATTAACCCAGGGTTCAGTCATGATGATACTATCGGCATAAACTTTCTCACGGATGTTTTTATAAAGAGTTGTGGTGGTATCGGGCAGCAGTATGCGCAGGGTATAATGTTCCTGGTCATCGGCTTCATCCCACTGCACGGGCGACCAGTTAAAGTACACCAGCGCTTTGCCCTCGTTGTTTGTAGTAGTATTTACATAGCCTGCTTCAGCAAAATTGGTGGCAAAATAGAAAACATAAGTCACAGTTCCTGATGCTATGCCTTGTCCTTTAGCCAGTACAATGTCGTACATGTCTTCATTTACTTTGCTGATGTCCAGTTTGTATTCTTTGTTTTTACTGTCCACGGCATAACAGTTATCGGCGAAGGCTTCGATACGCAGCCTGTCGTTGCCGCTGAAATAAAAACCATGGAATTCGCCCTGCGTTACCTGCCACTGAATGGTATAGGCCACCACTGCCGAGCCGTCAGCCTTCAGGTCCACATCAGTTTCTACAAAACGTATTTTGCCTTTACCTGCCTGCAGGTTAAAAGCTAAGATTGTAAAAATTATCAGCCCAAATAAACGAAAAATTTTCATCCTGTTTTGATTTAAGAATAAAAAGTAAAATCTCAAATCAAAGATAGGACATTCAGCAATACATTCAAAAAAGAATTTTTATAAGAAGGTTTTTAAACAATAATCTCGTTCAGTTGCCCTGCAGTCATTACTGGTAATTTTGATTTATCAAAATCACGGATATTTCTTGTTACAATAATTTCAATTTTGTTCTCTAATGCTGAATAATATTGCAATGTATCTTCAAAATCTTTAAAAACATCGTCGTTGAGGGCCAGGTTGATGATTTTTTCATCCAGACACAATGTTTTGATTAACAATTTAAGTTTTCTCAGTATCTGTCGGGCATCTGCAGGATTTTTCTGCCTTTGCAAAACAAAGTTTACATTTGCTATAGAAAGTGCAGAAGTGTAAAGCACTACTTTTCCTTTATCCGCATAAGAGAATAATTTTCTGGCATCTTCGTCGAATGGTTCTCTTTTAGCCAGCAAATCAATAATGATATTTGTGTCGAGTAGAACTCTTTTATTTGTGCTTTTCATTCAGGTAGTTTGAATAATCTTTTTTATAATCCAGTTCTGGGTCTGGCTCCATAAC
>JAKIYU010000136.1 GCA_022708385.1 Bacteroidota bacterium
CCGCCACTGTCATTACTGTAAAGGCAAAGAGGACAAGAAAAAGCAGGGTGGAGTAAAAATGAGCCGGTGAACTTCCTTTAATCAGAATCATGCGGATGAGCCTCATAAAATGAGCCACCGGGTTAAAAAAGTTGACATACTGCGCCCAGTCCGGCATACTGTCGGTGGGTGTAAAAATGCCCCCCATCATAATAAAAACAATCATGATAAAAAACACGATAAACATGGCTTGCTGCTGCGTTGAAGCGGTATTTGAAATCATCAGACCCACGCCCTGCATTATTATCAGATAAATACCGGCCACTATGAACAGCCACAACAGATTTCCTTCGATGGGTATTTTGAACATCAGCTTTCCGACAACCAGCCCAAAAGCCAGCATAACCAATGCAATAAACCAGAACGGGAGCAGTTTTCCAACTATGAACTGCACTTTTTTTATGGGGGTAACATTAATTTGTTCAATGGTTCCCAACTCCTTTTCTCTTACAATATTCATGGCCGCCAGCATCATTCCGATTATGGTAACAAGAATAACGAGGATAGCAGGCACCATAAAGACCTTATAGTTCATATCCGGGTTATACCAGAAAGAAGGAATGGTCTGAATAGATTTCATATCAAAGTTATTTCCTCTACTGCCAACCCATTGTAAAATCATTTCATTATTAACCCTGAATATTATCTGTTGTACATACGCCCCTCCTATACCCGCCACAGTGCCGTTAATGGCGTTGAAAAGGATTTGAATGTCGGCTTCTTTTTCTTTAACAAGTGTCTTTGCAAAACCATGAGGTATTATGATTGCCATTTTTGCCCTGTCTCTGTCGAGGTCCTGGGCCACATCGGCTTCATTTAGCCGCATATTTTCGACTTTAAAAAAAGGTGAATGTATAAATTTTGCTGTTATCATGCGAGATGCAGGCGTTAGGTCCATATCGCAGACAGTTGTACTGATATTTTTAATTTCAAGATTTGCAGCATTGACAAGTATCAATAACTGCACAACGGGTACAATAAAAATAATGGGGAGCATAGCCCTGTTTCGGCTGAGTTGAATAAATTCCTTTCTGATGATAAATAATATTGTTCTCATAGACTAAGACAACCGGACGTTAAATTTTTTAACACTAAGTCCAATAAATAACAGGGTATAGCCCAGTATAACCAAGGTTTCTTTCCAAACGCTTAAAAATCCCGTCCCCTTAAGCATAATATTTTTTTCGATTATGATAAAGTAGGTTGAGGGATTTATCCTGCAAACCACCTGCAACCAAAAGGGCATATTCTCGATGGGAAAAATAAAGCCTGACAGCATAATGGTGGGCAGAAGAAGCGCCACCATTGACAGCATCATGGCCACCTGCTGGCTGTTTGTGGTAGTCGAAATGAGTATGCCCAGTGAAAGCGACATAATGATAAACAGCACACATTCGGTAATAAGGAGCGTATAGCTGCCTTGAACAGGCAGTCCGAAAACGAACCTGCTGAGTAATATAACACTCAGGGCATTGATAACAGATAAAGCCACGTAGGGCGTTACCTTTCCGATAATTATCTGTGAGGGTTTTAGGGGTGAAACGAGTAATACTTCCATGGTACCGGTTTCCTTTTCCCTGACAATAGCAACCGAAGTAAGCAATGCGCTTATCAGAATAAGAATCATGGCCATTGTTCCGGGAACAAACATAAAAACGCCCTTCATTTCGGGATTGTAAAGCAGTCTTGTTTCGGTATTAATCTTCATAGGAGGGTCAACAGCCCTAAGCTCCTTCACAGTAAAATCGTTTATTACAGCCGAAGTATAACTCACAACCAGATTGGCTGTATTGGCATCGGATGCATCGGCAATGATATTTATTTTGGCAACACCTTCCCGGCCAATTTTTTCAGCGAAGTTGCTTTCAAATACGACCACTTCCTTTACTTCGCCTTTCTTAAAAACCTGTTCTATTTCCTCTTCATTATCAATTTCCAAAACCACATTAAAATATCCGGACCCGCGTAATTTGTCTGTAATTTTTTGGGTAATCACATCTTTTGATCTGTCCCAAACAGCAATACGAGCATTTTTTATCTCATTGGTGATAACATAACCAAAAAGCAGCATTTGCAATACAGGCATGGCAAATAAGATAAGAAGGGTTCTTTTATCCCTGAAAATATGATAGAATTCTTTTATAACAAACCCCTTAAATGATCTCATTGCTGGTTACTATTATTTTTATTTCGTACAAGTTCGAGAAAAACTTCATTCATTGATTTAGCCCTAAAGCTCAACTTAAGGTTAGCGGGAGTATCTAAAGCCACTATAAGGCCATCGGCCATTATAGAAACCCTGTCGCAATACTCAGCTTCATCCATATAGTGTGTGGTTACAAACACAGTAATGCCGTTTGCAGCAGCTTCATAAATCATCATCCAGAACTGACGGCGTGTGATGGGGTCAACCCCGCTTGTAGGCTCGTCAAGAAAAACAATATCAGGATTGTGTACAATAGCTATGGAAAAAGCCAGTTTCTGCAACCAGCCGAGGGGCAATTCCTTTATCAGCTTTCCGGCGTAACTTTCAAGCCCCAGTTTTTGAATAAGTTCCATCCTTTTTTTCTTTATTTCCCTGAAGCCGAGCCCGTAGATACCGGCATAGAAGGAGATATTTTCTGAAACTGTCAGGTCTTCGTAAAGAGAAAACTTCTGGCTCATGTAACCGATATTCTTTTTAATCAGATTGCTCTGTTTATAAACATCGAAGCCGGCCACCCGCACCTGCCCTGAAGTTGGTTTAAGAAGTCCGCACAGTATTTTAATAGCTGTGGTTTTTCCTGCACCGTTGGCTCCCAGGAAACCAAACACCTCACCTTTATAAACATCAAAAGTCAGGTGGTCATTAGCTCTGAATCCACCAAAATCTTTTACCAAGTCCCTTACAATAATAACTTTTTCCCTGTTTTCCACAACTTTTAATTAATCATGCATTTTCTATTCATTTTCTCTTTTCCATTTACCACTCCCGACAGTTCCCGATAGTTATCAGTCTCTGGGCTACTTTCTACTTTCTACTTTTATCTTTTATCTTTTATCTTTTATCTTCTTTATTAATTCTCATCAACTCCATAAAACAATCTTCCACAGTGGGTTCAATAATTTCAATACTGATATTCCTGTGATTTCTTTCTTTGAGAAAATTTTCCACAAGGGTCAATTCTTCACTCTGATCAGCCGGCATATAATGCACCATCTGTCCGAAAGGGTAAACCGAGTAGCAGCCGCCGTAGCCTGACAGGTCGCACATAAGTTTATATACCGACTCTGAACTGATGGCCCATACTTTTTTCCCGATGGTATCGGTGATGGCATTTGGAGTGTCTGTCTTCAGGATTATCCCATCCTGCAGCAGGGCTACCCTATCGCACAGTGAAGCCTCATCCATATAAGGGGTTGAGACGACTATTGAAATGCCTTCCTTTTTAAGACCCTTGAGCATACTCCAGAACTCTTTACGGGAAACGGCATCAATACCAGTAGTGGGTTCATCCATGAACAGCACGTTGGGTTTGTGAATCAGGGCACACGACAAGGCCAGCTTTTGTTTCATCCCGCCCGACAGTTGGCCTGCCCGGCGTTTTTTAAAAGGTTCGATATGACTGTAAATTTCTTTAATTAAATGGTAATTGCTTTCAATAGTAGTTTCAAAGACGGATGCAAAAAAACTCAGGTTCTCTTCGACACTCAGGTCTTGGTACAATGAAAACTTCCCGGGCATATAACCGATAATTTTTCTGATTTTTTTATAGTCCTTTACAACATCAAGCCCACACACAGAGGCTTGACCGGCATCAGGCAACAGGAGTGTAGTGAGAATTCGAAACAGGCTTGACTTTCCTGCCCCATCGGGACCAATAAATCCAAATATTTCACCTTCCGACACATCGAAAGAAATACCTTTCAGCGCCTTAACAGCCCCATAGTTTTTTTTTAATTCATGTGCAGAAACACTCAGCATTTGTCTTATTTTGAAAATACAACCTCAGCAGGCATGCCAATTTTAAGAGTTCCATCATTGGCTGTTTTAATTTTAACAGCATAAACCAAATTAACCCTTTCTTCTTTTGTCTGAATAATTTTAGGTGTAAACTCGGCATCAGCAGCAATCCAGGTAACGACGCCCTCAGTTGTTTTCATTCCCTGTCCGTCGGTATCAACTTTAACACCTACTTTTTGCCCTATTTTGAGACCGGACAGTTGTTTTCCGGAAATATACGCCCTCAGGAATAAACTGTCGAGACATGCTGTTTTAAACAAGGGTTTGCCGGGGTTTACAAGTTCGTATTTTTCTGTATATTTTTCAAGGATTGACCCGGTAAAAGGCATGGTAATATAACATTTGCGAATGTTTTCTTTTACCTGTTCAATTTGTTTATCCACAACTGACATTTCATTAATAACAGAAATATTCTGAGTTTCTGTTGCTTTAATCTGCTTGTTGATAAGATTAATGGCACCGATAATATCGTCAAGTTGTTTTTGTGTGGCAGCGCCTTCCTTAACCAGGTTATCTAGACGCAGGCTGTCTTTTTTCAGATTTTCTTTTTGCTGGTTATACACCTCAATCTGGGAAAACACATTTTCTGAGCGGGACTGAATGGCTCTTTTCTGAGCATCGAGCTGTTGCAATTTAAGCAGGAGGTCGGTAGTATCGATTATGGCTACACAAGTGCCCATATCAATTTTGGCTCCTTCTTCCGCATTAAGAAAAACAATTTTTCCTCCTGTTTCGGCAGAAATAATGGTTTCTGTTGCTTCAAAATTTCCGTAAGCATCAGATTCTTTGTTGTTTGTGTTGCAAGATGCCAAGAAGGCAAGCAATACTATAATTCCGGTCTTTTTCATGGTTCTATAATTTACCTGTATGAAACAAATAATTCATTTTGTACATGGCCAGTTGAATTAAATGAAATTCTTTATTCAGCCTGGCCTGTTTTTCGGCATAAAGCTCATTTACATATTCAGTTGCGCTGATAATCCCTTTGTCGAGTTTTGAAGACGCCGTGCGCCTGATTTTTTCCCTGAGCGCAATAATTTCGTTGTCCTTTTCAATTAACTGCGACAACTTTATTATTTCACCGGCTTCTTTCTGACAAGCTATTCTCAGATTTTTCTCAAAAATTTCTTTCTGAGAGTTTACTATTTCCTTTTGTATATCAAAGAGTTTCAAATCTTTCTTTTGCTGATACAGGGCAGATAAATTCCAGCTTAATTTTGCCCCAGCCATATAGTAGTCGTTAAAACTGTTTGAAAGCATATTAAGCCCGGGTTTACCGTAACCAATTTGCCCAAAAACAAAAAATTTAGGAAATAAAAGGTGTTTTATCAGTTGTTTCTGTGTCTCAATTTTTTTTAACTGGTAATCAAACACTTCTCTTTCTTTTCGTTTATCTTCAAAGACGGGATTATCAGAGGGGGTTTGGGGCACTACAAGGGTTGTTCCTAACGGCAATTCGACATTCAAAAACTCACCGAGCATGATTAATGCAGATAATCTTCCTGATGCTGCCTCTATTATTTGTTGTTCAGACCTAATAATTTCTGCCATCAGTACATCAACATCCGATTGAAGTGCCATTCCATTTTTACTTGCAGCACTTACACTTCTCATTTTCTCATTCAGATTATCGGCCACATTCTGCACAATACGTTCCTGCTGCTGCGCCATCAGAATGCTGAAATACAGGTTATTGACTCTTTCTTTAATTTTATATAATTCCGCATCCAGATTGCTGCGGTCAACATCATACACCGCTACTTCGAGGTCTTTCTGAATTTCGGTTATTCCCCCATCCCACACTATCTGGTTTATATCCAGACTAAACTTGTACTGGTCTTTATCAAATTCAACTGGCGACATAAAGGGAGTGAGCGCAGGAATAGATGTCACATCGCTTTGATAGGTCATCTGCACATTGGCCTGTATCTGCGGATAATAAGCTGTGTTAAGCTTATCTGTTTTAAGTTTGACGCTTTCTGCCAGCAAATTCTTTTGTTTTATAAGGGGATAATTCTTAACCGCTTCCTCCAAACAAAAGTCTATACTCAGGGTATCAGGTACACCCGCTCCAAGCCTAAGAGAAAGCACAGAAAAACAGGCCAGTATTTTAATTTTTATTCTCATACCTGCTATTTGTTTTTATTATGGCATTAATTATAAAATCGGGCACATTTCTTTTCCTTTCATTTATAAACGCTTCATAATTCCGTTAGTCGTTTTGCATTATAAAACCTTTAATAATAGGTTTCCCGACAAAAGGGAAAATACAAAGCGACAGAATATTGACAATAAGGTTTACAAAATCAATTTCAAAAATACGTCCCGCAGCCACTTCCCTATCAATAATGATTTTAAGTTGCTGAGGTTCAACTCCGGTTGTTTTGAGCATTTCAAGAAGTTTTTCAGGTCTGCGGTTCAGTTCATATAGTACAAAAACCGGTAAATGAGGATTGTGCGACAAGATATTAATATAATGTTCAACAATAGCTTTGATTTTATCAAAAAAATCTATGTTTGAATTCATTATACGGCCAATTTTTGGCAAAAACTCCATAAAAGCATCAGCAAAAATTTTATCGAACAGCCTTTCTTTCGACCTGTAATAATAGTGCAAAGATGCCTTGTTTATACCTGCCTCATCAGCAATATGCTGCATTCTGGCACCATCAAATCCCTTTTCCAAAAAAACCTTTTTGGCGGCTTCCACTATTTTTTGCTCAGTACCGGATGATGAGTCGGACGACATTTTACTATATGGTTTGACTTAATGGTTATACTTTATAGTTTAACTGGAGTTTCCTCAAAATTTTCAATCAGGGAACAAAGATAGCTGAAGTTCATCACCTTTTAACCCAATTTTGCCTTTAAAGTTAATAATACCAGAGCGTGTAGACTTTAGCA
>JAKIYU010000137.1 GCA_022708385.1 Bacteroidota bacterium
GAGCTCGATGCCTATATCAAGGACCAGATACCGGGGCGCAACAGCATTGTGGTTATAAATAATTTAATTGAGTATAACCTGTTCAGGCAATTACTCAATAATCGCAACGTACATTTCGGTCGTGATGGCTGGATGTTTTATATTGGTGCTAACTGCCGCGAGAATTACGAAAACAGAAAACCTCTTACTATAGAACAGTTAGAAGCTATGAAAGAAGTTTTGGTGGCACGACATGAGTGGTTGAAAGAAAGAGGCATTAAATTTTATCTTGTATTTCCTCCCATGGCTTATTTTGTTTATGAGGAAAAAGTAGGCCCACGGCTGTGGCGGTATAATCAAAAAACAAAACTGGAACAGTTACTTGAATTTCTTAAAAAAAATACGGAGCTGAATATTATTGATATTTATAATCCCTTGATGGAAGCCAAAAAGGGGAAACCTATACGTTTGTATTACAGGGATAATTCGCATTGGAATTATTTTGGCAGCTATGTGGCATACAGGGCTATGATACAGTATATAAAGAAGGACTTTGAAAATATAGATCCCCCACTTCCTTTAAGTAAAATTGACTGGATAGAATTCAAAGAGTATTATTCCGATTTTCTTAAACTGGTAGGTATTTATAAATATTATACCTATAATGAAGTAATGCCTGTGATTAATTGTGAACCTGTGCCTGATACCCTTAAACCGGTTTTTCCCGAACTTGTTTCTCCTGTTTATCCCTTTACCATTGTCAACCATCACAAAAGCCATAAGCCATCCATGTTGCTTTATGGTGATTCGTTTTCAGGGTTTCTACTTACGTATCTGAATTATAATTTTTATCGCAGTACATTTTTATGGACACCCATATTTTATCCAACAATAATTGAAAAAGAACATCCTGATATTGTTATACAGGAAATGGCCGATTATACTATACTAAATATACTGAATCCTAATCCACCCTTGCCTGAAATGAATGATACAGTTAATGTAGTTGGTAAATGATAATATTATATATCTTTGTTATCGTAAGGAAATAATATGCTGACAGAAAGATTTAAAAAAACCATTTTCAGGGAATTAAAGATATCTCCCATAGAGCTGGACGGTGATTTAAAAGCCTTTCAGGTGCCCGGCTGGGATTCGCTTACACATGCCTGCGTTATTGATGCACTCGAAAAGGAATATAAAGTGCGGCTGAAGAATATGGAGATACTGAATTGTAAGAATCTTGGCGAACTGATGCAACTGATACATTCAAAAACGGAAACCTTATAAAATTTCGACATGGACCAAAAATCCGGTAAACTGGCCAAATTGTATGAGTATGTAAGGAAAGGCTCGAAGGGCTTCAGGGATGATTCTGTAAAAGGACATCACGATACCTTTATAGCTTACGCTTCCCAATGCAACACGGTAACCGAGCTGGGTATTAATTCCGGGGCCGCCACGCTGGCATTTTTAAATGCGGGTTGCAAAAGGGTTATCAGCTATAATGTGGATATAAGCCCCAATGCGCGCAAAATTGAAGGAGCCGCCCGTGCTGACAAGCGTAAATTTAAATTGGTTAACAAGGACAGTCTCAGGGAAAAAATAAGGATGACTGATTTGCTTTATATTGATACTGACCACTGGTATGGACAAATAAAAGCCGAGTTGAACCACCACCATAAGCGCGTCAGAAAATGGATTATGATGCACGATACAGAAACGTTCGGTCTTGTGAATCCCTTCGACAACCGGCCGGGTATGAAGGCGGCCATTTATGAATTTCTCGAAACACACCCCGAATGGGATATGAAAGAGCATATTGAATCTTGCCACGGACTTACTATACTAGAACGTAAGAAGCCTCTGAAAAGGAGATGGTGGTTGTGGTAATTTTTTTTAAAGCAAGGGGCACCCCCAATCTGTATTTTGATTTATCAGAACAGGGAAATGCCCTATCTAAACGCCTTTTACCAGAGCGCTGGGTATGTTCAGCTCAACAGTATTAAGGAATTCAATGGCGTTGTGGATGTGTGTGTACATAACTTCGTCGTTGCTGACAAAAGGCACTTTTTTGCGGAATCCGGCTACAAAATTTTCGATGAAGGGCGATGATTTTTTTGGTCTTCTGAAGTCGAGAGCCTGTGCTGCATTGAACAGTTCAATGGCAAGTATTCTTTCGAGGTTGTGTACTACTTTATAGGCCTTGGTGGCGGCATTGGCGCCCATACTCACATGGTCTTCCTGACCTTGTGACGATTCAATGGAATCGACCGAACAGGGGGTGCACAGCTGCTTGTTTTGGCTAACAATGGAGGCTGATGTGTATTGTGGAATCATAAAGCCGGAGTTAAGCCCCGGATGCGCCACAAGGAAAGCCGGTAAGCCTCTTTTCCCGGATAATAGCTGGTAAGTTCTTCTTTCGGATATGTTTCCCAGCTCTGATAGAGCAATGCACAGATTGTCGAAAGCAAGAGCAAGAGGTTGTCCATGGAAATTACCTGCAGAAATGATGAGGTCTTCTTCAGGAAAGATAGTGGGGTTGTCGGTAACGGCATTTATCTCGTTCGAAAAGACATAAGCCACATAGTTAATGCTGTCCTTAGAGGCACCATGTACCTGGGGGATGCAACGGAACGAATAGGGATCCTGCACATGCACTTTAGGTGCATTGATAAGTTCGCTGCCTTCGAGCAGCATGTTGATGCGTTTGGCAGTTTGCATCTGTCCTTTGTGCGGGCGTATCTTCTGTATCAGTTCGTGGAAAGGTTCTATGCGGCCATCAAAGGCATCCAGCGATACAGCGGCAATGACATCGGCTAGTTGCGATAGTTTAATTGTTTTAAGGATGCAATAAACGCCATAGGCGCTCATAAACTGGGTGCCGTTAAGTAGGGCCAGGCCTTCTTTCGATTGCAGCTCGACAGGTGTCCAGCCCAGTTTTTCGAATACGGTTTTAGTTTCTGTTTTTTTACCTTTGAAATACACTTCGCCAAGCCCCAGGAGAGGTAAACACATGTGAGCCAGAGGCGATAGGTCGCCTGATGCACCCAAAGAGCCCTGCTGGTAAACCACGGGAAGGATGTTGTTGTTAAACATTTCAACCATGCGTTGTACGGTATCGAGCTGTACACCTGAATAGCCGTACGAGAGCGACTGTATTTTCAGGAGCAGCATAATTTTGACGATATCGGAAGGTACCTCTTCACCGGTTCCACAGGCATGAGAAATCACGAGGTTTTTCTGAAGCTGCCCCAAGTCTTTTTTTGAGATTGAATAATTGCATAAAGCTCCGAATCCGGTGGTAACGCCATAGATGGGTTCGCGCTGGGAACTTATTTTTTTGTCGAGATAGGTGCGGCACCGTATGATTTTCTGTTTGGCACTTTCAGATAATACTAATTGATAATTGCCTGCAATAATTTTCTTTATTTGCTCGAAGGTAAGTTTTTCATTGTTTATTGAATGCGTTTGCATATTTGGATATAGATTAAGTTATTTTCTTATTGACATTTTATTTTTTCTTTGGCGTAATTTAATGCAGCTCTCATAAATTCTTTATTAATTTTTTGTGTTGGTTCAGGAGTTTCGAATAAGCGCCCGGGAATTTCGAGTTTGTCAAAAGAAAAACCTTCGCGGCATTTAAAGCGGTATTTTTCAGCATGAATTTCTTTGCCAATACGCTTTAAATCATCGGTATTGTAGTTAATATTCATTGTGGCAAGCAGTTGGCTTATAAGGTCGAGGTTGTAAATACCTCTGGCAAAAAAACACACCACTATACTTGATAGGATTTGTCTGAAAGCTTCTTCATCAATAAGTTTATCGATGATAGTTTCCGGAGCAACATCTTGAGTAAGCAGCAGCGATTGGTCGAGTGAATAACCGGCATTGCACAGATGGCTATGCCGCGCGCCAATAAGGAAACCTAGATGGGCAGCGGGGCCAGTATGGTAGCCTGGCATTTCGTTTTTGTTAAATGCAAGAGCAAACTCTTTTCCCCCATAGATTTCAGCAGCGTGGCTAACTCCCTTTGCCATTGCTTTATAAAATGCGTTAGGTGGATTAACAATCTTTGAAAGCATGGCTATATAGGTTTTGGTGTTATTCCACTCAGGATTCAATCCGTCGGTTTCGTTTTCAGTAATAAGTTTTTTTTCAAACATTTCAGTAGCCCATGCCAGTACTACGCCCGACGACATTGCGTCCATGCAGAATTTTTCAACTTCTTCGATAAGCATAAAAATATCTTCAGGTTTTTCTATACCCAGCATGGAGCCTAAGGCATACAGCAACTCAAAATCGTACCCGACAAAGGTTGTTTTATAGAAATAGGGAGAATCGCTGTATTGTTCACGAAGGTTTGCCAGGTGTATGCAAGCAGTGGGACAATGTGCACAGGCGACTCGTTTGCCCAGATAGTTTTGTGCAATATTTTCACCTGAAATTTTTTCGGCATATTCGAAAGTGGCCTGTTTAAGGTTTCTTGTTGGCAAGGCTTCAAGGTTATTCAGATTTAAAATATTGATTGGGGTTCCTATATCGTGATATTTTTTCATTACCTGTGAATTTACAGCTTCTTTGTAAATTCTGTCGTATAAATCTTTGTACGTTTTTTTATTGGTAACCTGCAATGTTTGTTTTCCTGAAATAATTATTCCTTTCAGTTTTTTACTGCCAAAAACGGCCCCTAATCCAAGCCTGCCGAAGTGTCGATAGGTTTCGACAGTAACAGAGGCATACGACACCATATTTTCGCCAGCTTTTCCTATACGCATGATAGAGCGATAACCGGTACCGATTTCCCGTTCACGCATCACGCGAGCTGCTGTAAGGCTGCTTCCCATGCCCCATAGTGTAGTGGCATCCCTAAAGAAAACCTTATTGCCGTGAATGGCAACATAAATAGGCATATCGCTGGCATTTTTTATTACAATAGCACCATAGCCTGCTAAACGAATGGCTACTGCACTTCTTCCCCCTGCGTGGCTCTCACCCAGGTCGCCGGTATGGGGCGACTTAAACATTGCAACAGTTTTAGATGCTAATGGGAAAGCACCTACAAGAGGCCCGACAGCAAATATAATCGGGTTTTCAGGTGATAAAGGGTCGGCACCTGAAGGACATTCTTCCTGTAAAAGTTTAATGGCGACTCCGGCGCCACCAATATATTTATCAAAAAGATCTTTTCGTTCGGTTACCCAGAATTTTTTGTTTTTAACGTCAATATAAAGAACCCGGGATAAGGTATCGTTAAACGCGTTCATAATTTTTTACTTTAAAAGTTTAATAACCTGATGCGGACAGTATCCAACGCAATAACCACATTGGATACAAATTACCGGTTTATTTTCTTCTTTATTCCAGAAAACAGCGTCAATTACACATGTTTGTTGACATAATTTGCATCCGATGCATTTTGTTTTCTGTAAACGCACACCGCCACCCTTTTTAGGGATAAGGGCATTGGTAGGGCATACTTTGGCGCAAGGTGGATCGGCACAGGCTCGGCATACAACAACAGTCAGGTCGCCTTCAATGCCTGAAGCTGATTTAACTCCTATACATGAGTTGGATAAACCTGCATTACCATCGCGCCTCGAACAGGCAAACATGCAACTCTGACAACCGACACAACGTTTATTATCTATAACTGAGAGCTTGCTCATAATTGTTTTATGAATTTTTATTGATTTTATATTTTTTGGTAAAAAATGTCAGCACCAGTTCTCCCTGTCGAGGCTTCTGTACTGTATGGCTTCGGCCAGGTGTTCGGCTTTGATATCGGCCGAACTATCGAGGTCGGCTATAGTGCGGGCTACTTTAAGTATCCTGTCATAAGCACGTGCTGAAAGTGAAAGGCGCTCCATGGCGGTTTTCAATAAGGTAAGGCAAGTAGAGTCGAGGACGCATTGTTCCTTAAGTATTTTTGACGACATTTGTGCATTACAGTGGATACCTTCAAAATCTTTAAACCGTTCTTCCTGAATGAGTCGGGCTTTAATGACTCTTTCTCTGATGGTTTCGCTTTTTTCGCTGGTGTGCAGGTTCGAAAATTCATTTATCGGCACCGGGGTTACCTCAATATGGATATCGATGCGGTCGAGCAGGGGGCCTGAGACTTTATTGAGATATTTTTTTACCATGCCGGGGGCACACACACAGTCTTTTTCGGGGTGGTTGTAATAACCGCAGGGGCAGGGGTTCATGGAAGCGATAAGCATGAAGTTGGTGGGGTATTCGATGCTGTATTTTGAGCGAGAAATAGTTACCACACGGTCTTCGAGAGGTTGCCGGAGTACTTCAAGCACTGTTCTTTTAAACTCGGGCAGTTCGTCGAGAAAGAGCACACCGTTGTGAGCCAGAGAAATCTCTCCGGGTTGCGGGTTCACGCCGCCACCTACCAGGGCCACATCGCTGATGGTATGATGGGGGCTGCGAAATGGTCTTACCGAAATGAGGGATGCGTTTTTAAGCATTTTGCCTGCTACAGAATGTATCTTGGTTGTTTCGAGGGCCTCGTTTAGCGATAAAGGGGGCAGTATGGACGGCAGGCGCTTGGCCAGCATGGTTTTACCGGCGCCGGGTGGGCCAATCATAATTACATTGTGTCCGCCGGCAGCTGCGATTTCGAGGGCTCTTTTGATATTTTCCTGTCCTTTCACATCCGAAAAGTCAAATTCATAGCTGTTGAGGTTGGAAAAAAACTCATCGTGAGTGTTTACGATAGTAGGTTCCAGATTAAGTGTGCCATTAAAAAAATCGATGGCTTCGGTAATGTTGTTTATACCAAAAACATCAATTTTGTTTACTATAGCGGCTTCACGAGCATTTTCCCTGGGTAAGATAAAACCTTTAAAACCCTGTTTCATGGCTTCAATGGCAATAGGCAATGCCCCTTTTATAGGGTTAAGGGTACCATCTAGTGAAAGTTCACCCAT
>JAKIYU010000138.1 GCA_022708385.1 Bacteroidota bacterium
CCCGTAAATAAAAAAGCCTGATGACTCAGGCTTTTGTGTATTTCACTTAGATGTGTATTTATGCCCCAAGTTGTAAGCGTCTGAATTCGTTAACAACAAGGTCTTTATCAGCTTGTGCTATGTACTGGCGCACGGTCATT
Organism: Bacteroidota bacterium; assembly: GCA_022708385.1. Taxonomy (GTDB): domain Bacteria; phylum Bacteroidota; class Bacteroidia; order Bacteroidales; family PXBB01; genus JAKIYU01. The sequence continues at coordinate 141 of JAKIYU010000138.1, forward strand.
TTGCTTTCTTTTATATACTCCTGGTTAAGCAATGTGCTTTCTTTGTAGAATTTTTCAAGCTTACCAATAGCAATTTTTTCAAGCATGGCTTCTGGTTTTCCCTCCTGACGTGCTTGTTCTTTACCAATTTCAATTTCTCTTTCAACTACCTGTGGGCTGACATCACTTTTATCTACTGCTACGGGATTCATAGCTGTTATCTGCATAGCAATATTCTTGGTAATTTCTTCAATATAAACCGTATCTTTCTTATTAAATGTTACAATAGTTCCAATTCTGTTGCCATTATGATTATAGGCAGCGCAATAAGGTGCAGTAAGATAATAATAATGCGCCAGCACAATCTTTTCACCAATTTTACCGATATAGTCGGTAATTCTGTCCATCAGTTTACGTCCTTTAATTTCGGCATCAAGAATTTGTTCAAGGGTTTGAGTTTTATTGGCAATAGCATAGTCCACAATTTCGTTGGCAAAATCAATAAACTCCTGGTTTCTGGCCACGAAGTCGGTTTCACAGTTCAGCATTATAATTACAGCGGCTGAGTTATCAGGGTTTGTTTTGCATAAAACGATACCTTCGTTGGCATTACGGTCGGCTTTGGTACTGGCGAGCTTCTGCCCTTTTTTTCTTAAATATTCAATTGCTTTGTCATAATCTCCATCAGCTTCAACAAGGGCTTTCTTACAGTCCATCATACCTGCACCGGTTATCTGTCTTAATTTATTTATTTCACTAGCAGTTATATTAGCCATTTTACTTTTAAATTTAATACATTAATATTTTACATTATCTTTTCTTCGTCACAGGGCGTTTAGCACCAAGTGTTTTTCTTTCTTTCTTTTCGGGTGAAAGGGTGTCTTCTTCATGAATTTTTTTAAGTTTTTTCACTCTTTCCGATTCGCTTTCACCGGTAATGATTTCTTCTTCATCCAGGCCTTCAAGCGATTTTAAGCGCATTCTTTCAGCTCTTTCTTCTTCTTCATCTTCCACCTGTTTATCTTTTTCACTTTTTCTTTCAGCCAAGCCTTCTTCAATAGCCACAACCATTTCCTGAACAATCAAACCAATGGATTTTGAAGCATCGTCGTTGGCAGGTATGGGAAAGTCCACTTCGTTGGGATTTGAATTGGTATCAACAATTGCAAAAGTAGGTATATTCAGTTTTTTAGCTTCAGCAACAGCAATATTTTCAAAAAGGATGTCAACGATAAATACAGCAGCAGGTAAGCGGGTTAGGTCGGCAATACTTCCGAAATCTTTTTCGAGTTTGGCTTTTTCGCGGGTAACCTGTAAACGTTCTCTTTTCGACATATTGTCGAGTGTACCGTCTGTAGCCATTTTATCGATGGTGGCCATTTTCTTTACAGCTTTGCGTATAGTGGCAAAGTTGGTAAGCATACCGCCGGGCCATCTTTCGGTCATATAGGGCATGTTAACCTTCTTAACCAATTCGCTAACCGTATCTTTGGCTTGTTTTTTCGTAGCCACAAACAGAATTTTTTTACCCGATTTGGCTATTTGCCTCATGGCATTTTTAGCTTCTTCGAGTTTAACCAAAGTTTTATTGAGGTCAATGATGTGGATGCCATTGCGTTCGGTAAATATATAGGGCGCCATTTTAGGGTTCCACTTTCTTCTGAGGTGTCCGAAGTGTACACCAGCTTCTAATAATTCATTATAATTTGCCATTATTATTTTTTAAAAAAGTCAATAAAATCAGTAAAATTCTAACGTTTGCTAAATTGAAACCTTTTGCGTGCTTTGGGGCGGCCGGGTTTCTTTCTTTCAACCATTCTCGGGTCTCTTTTGAGTAAGCCTTTGGGCTTTAAAATACTACGATAGGTTTCATCCACTTTGCATAAAGCTCTTGAAATAGCAAGGCTTAATGCTTCGGCCTGACCTTTAAAACCACCGCCATCGAGGTTAACTTTAATGTTGAATTTCCCTTGCATGCCTGTAAGTTCGAGAGGTTGATTGACCACATATTGCAATGTTGGGGTTGGAAAATAGGTTTTAAAATCCTTTTTATTGATTGTTATTTCTCCATTGCCGGGCAGAACATATATTCTAGCTACTGCTGTCTTGCGTCTGCCTATAGTATTTATAACTTCCATCTTTATTATTTAATTGAGTTTAAGTTGATTACTTTTGGTTGTTGGGCTTGGTGCGGATGAGTGCCACCGGCGTAAACAAACAGGTTCTTTAACAAAGCGCTGCCAAGCCTGTTCTTGGGAAGCATGCCTTTGACCGCTTTTTCAATAATAAACTCTGGTTTTTGATTCAGCACTTTTTTAAAAGTCTTTATTCTCTGACCACCGGGATAACCTGTGTGATGCACATATTCCTTATCGTTTACTTTATTGCCCGTCAGCTTTACTTTTTCGGCATTAACCACAATCACATTGTCGCCACAATCCACATGGGGCGTAAAATTGGTTTTATATTTCCCTCTGATTAACTTGGCAACTTTCGATGCTAACCGTCCTAATACTTCATTTTCGGCATCCACGAGAACCCAGTCCTTAGTAACTGTTTCTTTGTTTGCCGAAATTGTTTTGTAACTTAATGTATCCATGCTCTTAATTATTTGTTCTTCTGTTATTTGTTATCTTTTAAAAATCGGAGTGCAAAGGTAAAATTAATTTTTGATATAACAATATACTTATTATTATTATTTTTTATTTTTTTTGTCAGCCTTGATTGTTTGCTCTATTTGTTCTACAACAAAAGCCTGTATATCAAAAATTTAACTGTGAAAATTTATATCCGACCCTGATGCCGAAATATAGGCCGGGCAGGTTATAATTGCCCTGGCTGCGACGAAACATGCTCCATCGGGATTCCGTTAAATCAGGGGGCAAAACTTCAGTTATAACAAGATGACGAAAACCTAAACCGCCGTAAATATCTAAAAGCCAATTCTTATTTTCTAAAACAGGTTCAAAGCCAAGCATCAGAGAAAACGCCAATAAATTTTTTCTTTTTTCGAAGCGAATGCTTTCAAAATAGGCATTATCGTAGCGTCCGAAATAGCGTTCATCTTCATAGGAAATCTTTTTAAACATAGCTTCCAAAGCCACATAAACAAAATTGAGGTCGCTGGTGTACGGGTAAATGTAGTATTTAACCTGGTTTTTAATCCTGTAGCCGATAAGTTTAGAATCGCTGTACCAAAAAGGACTCAGGTAATGTGTAATAAAACCCGCCTCATGCTGCAGATGTAAACGGTCGAAAATGTGATATTGAAAAGAAAATTGTAGGGCGGGTGTGTAGTCAACCAATGAGTTGAGGTTTGTTTTGACGATAAAAAAATGGTTGTTCTCTTTAATAGTAAGACTGTCCTGTGCAATTAAATTTAAAAAAAATAAATTAAAAATCAAATTTCCCGCTACAAATATAGGCTTCATCATAAAAATTTATTGATAGTTAGCAATATGTGAAAGCAAATATATACTGTCGGGATGCGTATAAGAATATTGATACAGTCCGGTGGGACCTATCACATATAATATTTTCTGAAAAGGGATTACATCAAATGTTTCAATACCCTCAATCGTGAACAGGTTATCGAGCGTGTCAATTTTCATGAAATCATAAACACCGAGTCCGCTTTTGCCGTGACAAATAAAAACCAGGTTGCTATCGATACCCAAACCGTAAGGGGTTGACATGGGATGAACGGCGCGCACGGCAGGATTGGCGGGGTCGGTAATATTAATAATTTCCAATTGGTTTACGTTAGAAGAAGTCCGGCAATCGCCGCCGCTTCGCAGTGTTATAAAAGCCAGGCTGTCGTTTACCACAACGGGGTCGCAACTGATAATATGTGTCACTTCGGCTACAAACTGGGGGTCTGTAGGATTTGTGATATTGTAAATATACATGCCGTTTCGGGAGCCGATAAAAAGTTTGTTGTTATGAGGAAAAATTGTTTCGATGGACATACCCACATTTATTTCTTTAATATAAACAGGGGTACCAGGAGTTGAAATATCAAAAACTTTCAAAGCCCTGTCGTCAACAACATAAAAGTTGTCGCCTGTAATGGTAAAACGAGCCATTGAGCCACCCTTACCCGTGGTGCTCTGATACTGGGAATCCTTGTTGCAGGCAGCACATATATGCAGGATTATAAAAAAAATAAAACCTAGGTTAGAGCTCAGGTTGACCGTCATTTTCATCGGTTTTATTTTTAATATCACATTTTGCATTATTATTCTCAATTTATCTTTTACACTTCGGGTTAACGAGTTCTGTCTTATACCACCCCACAACAAAACCCATTGTAGTATCCACGCATTCAAAATACCCCCCGTCGAAATCGGGGTACATTTGCCTGCGCACATCATATATGTTGCTTATGCGGTTAACAATCTGTATATTGTTGAGGTCTGAAATATTAATTGTTACCAAATCACTGGCATTATCGGCATACAGGTAATTATTTTTAATGGCTATATCGTAATTTCCGGGTATGGAAATAAAACGGGTTTTAAGAGGGGCTGTGGGTATCGCATTGTCAACCACATGTATGCCCCTGCCCCGCTCGTTTATAAAAATATTATTGTTGTAAAGGTAAATCTTTCCGGGGTTTACCATCGGAACAGGCGAAGTCACCGCTATGTCAGAAATATGGTCTTTATCCACATAAATAGGTTTATAGCCTTGGGTAACAAAATCTTCTTTTCTTTCACACGAAACCATAATCAGCATACACAGCACAACAAAAATCAGGCACTTAACATGTATCATTGGGAAAAGTTTGTTTATAGAATAGAATACTGCAAATTTAAGTAAAATCTAAAAAAAATTAACAATAAATAACATTGTTAAACAAAATACACCCATTAAAATATTTATTTTTTTTTCTTAAATATAAAATAATTAATATAAATTTGCCAAGTAGTACGAAGTATATAACGAAAAATAACATTAATTTTTTTCTGAAATGGAAGAAAAACTCATTACTGTTACAGTCGAAAACTTTTCGCGTGCCCAACTTATAAAGGCAAAACTTGAATCGGAAGGTATCGAATGCCATTTATTAAATTTAAACCTTGTGCAGGCCTCTGTTTCGGAAGGCGTCCGCGTTATGGTAAAGGAAAGTGATGTAAAACGTGCCATTAAAGCCTACCTTGTCATAAAAGCCCAATATAAAAGAGATGGCAGCCGGAAAGTTAAGAGAAGCGGGCATATACGCAAGATACTTGTTCCTGTCGATTTTTCCGATAATGCGTACAGGACTGCCTGTTTTGCTATAGAGATTGCACATATTTATAATGCGTCCGTAAGGTTTCTGCATGTTTATTATTCCCCTGCTATAGATATGATAAGTACACCCGATATCAATTTATCGCAATTCAATCTCGACCTGGTGCTCGACGAAATTAAAAACAGGGCACAAAACGATATGAAATTGTTCCTGAGTAAATTGTCGGTTTACGTTGCCGAACGCTCTCTGATGAAAGCAAAAATTACACATCGCATCATGGAGGGTGTGGCTTCTGATGCCATTTTTGCAGCTTCTGAAACTTATAAACCGGGACTCATCATTATGGGTATGCACGGTCAGGGCAATACCCCAAACAGTATTATCGGCAGCATTGTATGGAAAGTCATTCAAAAATCGAGGCTTCCTGTATTAACCATTCCCGAAAGTTCGGCTTTTAATTACAAAAGCAAATCTTACAACATCATGTTTACAACCGACCTGGATGATGTTGATCAAAAAACGGTAAGAAAATTAACTGTTATTTTATCTCCTTTCAAGAATATAAAAATTCATTGCGTGCATGCCAGCGATAAAGCCATCAATGCCTATCAAAAGGCTAAAATGGAAGAACTTAAAACCTATTTGTCGGGCGTTATTTCTGCACCTATGCACTTTAAATTTATTGAAGGCAAGGATTATATACCCCTCTTCAACGATTATATCAAAACCAACAAAATAGACCTCGTTTGCATGTCCACCCGCAAACGTAATGTTATTGAACGGTTTTTCAGCCCGAGTCTAGCCAAAAAAATGCTTTACCATACAAACACGCCGCTGCTTATAATTAATGTCTAATCATATTTTTTACATAACAACTTGCCGAAAGTGATTTTTTACATGCATTAAAATCAATGTACACATAAACTTCTTAAATCGCTAACCGGCGTTCATCATTCACAAATAAAATAAATTTCATTTCCAGTCGTTTGTGCACATAACATTACAAAGTTTTTTGTTTTTGTATTATTATATTGTGTAATTTTGCGCCATGAAAAAAAGCTCCCTTACTATTTTTGCTCTCACTGCATTGGTTGTAATTTTCAGTGCCTGCAGCGACTATAAAAAAATACTTAAAAGCAGCGATATTGAAATGAAATATGGCAAAGCGGTGGAGTATTACCAGAAGCAGGACTATTTCAAAGCCATCCAGTTATTCGATGAGTTGCTCACCTATTTCAGGGGCACGCAAAAAGCGGAGGATATTTATTATTATTATGCTTATTCACATTACGGACAAGGGGATTACATACTGGCCAGCTATTATTTCAACAACTTTGTCAACACTTTCCCGCGCAGCAAATATGCTGAGGAAGCCATGTTTATGGCCGCCTATTGCCAGTACCTCGATTCTCCGAAATCGAGTCTCGACCAAGAAAGTACGCACAACGCCATAAAAGGCATGCAGAATTTTATAAATTCTTATCCTAAAAGCACAAGAGTAAAGGAGGCCAATGAAGTCATTGATAAACTGAGGTACAAACTTCAGAAAAA
>JAKIYU010000139.1 GCA_022708385.1 Bacteroidota bacterium
CAAAACTGTTTTTATGTATTGCAGCAGAAGGGCAAGGCATGGTATCAACTCCGGCAGAGAGCAATTCATCAATAATATTTACCATAGTCAGTGGCCAGATATCTGGCTTGGGTATGGATTTATCGGGTGCTATTAAAATGATGGTCGGAAATGCAATAACCTGAAAAAGCGACACAATATCATTGCCCCCGCCATCATCCCCACTGATGTTTGAATAATGCAAGCCATACTCGTTTTCGAAAGTAATGACTTCTCCGTCGGTATTTTCAAAATTTACTCCAAGAAAATATACTTCCTCTGAGTTGCATCCGAATTGAATAAAGGCATTGTCAACTTCGGGTACATGTGTTTGGCATACAAGACATTCATTGTAAAAAAAATCAAGAAGTACATACTGCCCGTTGTTAAGATAGCTGTAAAGATCATGGTAGTTGCCTCTTGAATCTATAGCTGTAAAATTGGGAGCAGTCGTCAACGGTGTTTGAGAAACACCCGTTTGTGTATGCAGGACAGAGATTAAAAAGATTATAATGAAAAGTAGCTTTCTATACATGAACTTATTATTGAAATTTAATAATTTTGTTGAAGCAAACTTACACCTTTTTATTTATTGTACTGCAAATTTAAACAAAAAATAATGAGTTTACAAATTAAATAGTTTTTCAAATTTTTCTGAGAGAACTGCTATGCCCCTTTTTACTGAATACAATATTGACCCCTTTACCAGCCTGTTCGTTTGGGAAATTACCGAAGATGAAACGTTCTTCTTGCAAAGAATTACTCTTTTTGTTGAAGAATCGGGGAAACTGGAACGGATAAAAAATCCGGACAAAAAAAAACAGTGGCTTAGCATTCGCCTCATGCTTTCTCAATATATGGCAAAGCAAAAACATAATGGATTTATATACTATAATTCAGAAGGGAAACCGTTTCTTTCTACAGGGCAACATGTTTCCATATCCCATACAACCGATTTTTCAGCTCTTATTATTTCGGATAACAAAAAAGTAGGCCTTGATATTGAGAAAATTTCGGAACGGATTTTAAAAGTTAAAGATAGGATGACTTCATCTGTAGAAAGGGATAAATACGGTGATAATATTATCCAGCTTACTTCTGTTTGGGCTGCAAAGGAATGTGTTGTAAAACTTTTTGACCAGCGTAGCATCTCATTTGAAAACGACATTAATGTCATGATTGATAATGATGAGGATACCTGTTTTAATACAAAAGCAACTGTTAATAAGGCCACAAAAATACTCACCACGAACAGATTGTTTCTTAAAGACCACGTTTTGGTTTATGTGACAGATTTTGTTTAGCTTTGTTTTTTACAAAAAAGAAAAAATGGAAATATATTCACTCCTGACCCAATCGAGGCAAAAAGGAAATAAACTTTTTGCAGTGCTTATCGACCCCGATAAGATTAAGATTAATAAACTCGAAAAAATTATTGAACTGTGCAACAAGGCAAAAATTGATTTTATATTTATTGGGGGCAGCCTCCTTACTAATAACATATTTGATAAATGTATCTCTACCATAAAGAAAAACAGCGCTATTCCTGTCGTTATATTTCCGGGAAGTATTATTCAAATTAACGATAAGGCAGATGCTATTTTGTTTTTATCGCTTATCTCGGGCAGGAATGCAGATATGCTTATCGGAAAACATGTGATGGTGGCACCGCTTTTAAAAAAATCAAATATCGAAATTATTCCTACCGGTTATATGCTTATCGAAAGCGGAAAACTTACTTCTGTTACCTATATGAGCAACACGCAACCTATTCCTTACGACAAGGAAAACATTGCAATTTCGACAGCTTTGGCAGGTGAAATGCTGGGACTTAAAACCATTTTTATGGATGCAGGGAGCGGTGCCTTCAATCCCGTTAGCCACAAAATGATAAAATCAGTGAGTAATGTAATTAATGTGCCTTTAATAGTTGGTGGCGGTATCAATACACCCGAAAAAGCATGCGATAATTGCAGGGCCGGCGCAGATGTAATTGTGGTCGGTAATGCTATTGAGTCTTCTGCTTCCCTTATTGATGAAATTTCTCAGGCAATTCATGAAATTAAGTAAACCCTTTATGAAAAAGATTTTCGCTGCTTGTATTCTGGCATTATCTGTTTTATGGCTAAATGCACAAAATAAAGAGTTGTCACCCAAAGCAATAATGACCAACCGCTCACTGAGCCCAGAAAAACTTGGACAAATGCAATGGGCCAGAAATTCAAACCACTTCTTTTTTATAAGAAATAACCTGCTCTGTAAAGTCTCTCCAAATGGCAAAAGAGAAGATATACTAAGCTTGGGGAAAATAAATATTATTTTACTTAATAATAATTTTGGAAAAATAAATCGGTTTCCTCAATTGTTTGCCCTGAGTGATTCACAGTTCGTATTCTTTAACGATTCTTTGTTGCTTTTGCTTAATCCACTTAAAGAAAATATCAGGCAAGTCAATACTATTTCATTAAAAGCAGAAAATCAGGATGTGGACTTGAACAATTTTTATGTGGCCTTCACTTTGGATGATAACCTTTATGTTTCAGCAAATAATAAAATTACTCCCGTGGGAATTTCTGATAAAAATGGTGTTGTTTATGGAAAGTCGGTTCACAGAGATGAGTTTGGTATAGAAAAAGGAACCTTCTGGTCGCCAAAAGGGAATTTTCTTGCTTTTTACAAAATGGACGAATCAATGGTTACAGAATATCCAATTGTTACTATTGAAGACCCCATTGCCACTTCTCAAAACATACGCTATCCGATGGCAGGGACAAAAAACCATTTCGTTAAGGTAGGTGTTTTTGATGTCAGTAAAAATACCACCACTTATCTTCAGACCAACCATTGGAACGACCAATATTTAACCAATATCTCGTGGTCGCCCGACGAAAAGTTCATTTACATGGCAGTACTGAACCGAAATCAGAAAGAAATGATGCTCAATAAATATAATGTATCTGATGGCTCTTTTGCCGGTACAATCTTTAAAGAAGAAAATGATAAATATGTTGAGCCACTTCACCCGTTGTTCTTTTTGGATGATGAAGGAAAGGATTTTATATGGCAAAGCCAACGTAATGGATATAATCACCTGTATCTTTACAATAGCCAAAATAATTCCTGTAGAGCTCTAACATCGGGCAATTGGGTTGTGAATGATATTGTAGGCTACAATAAAAAAAACAACATGCTTTTTTTTGCTGCGTCATGCAAAACACCTCTTGAAAAAGAAATATATACCCTTAACCTGAAAACCGGCTTGACCACACCTGTGTCTCCTGTTGAAGGTACAAATAATGCACTGGTCAGCTACGATGGCAGTTACTGGGTAAATGTGCTGTCAAATACTGAAGTCTCTAATCGTGTTACTTTGTTGAATAACAAAGGGAAACAAATAGAGATCCTTTTAGAGGAGAACAAGGCACTTAAAAATATTCTTGCAGATATCAGCATCTTTTCAATTAAAGCCGATGACCAAACAACTGATCTGTATTGTCGGTTGCTGAAACCGGTTGATTTCGATGCCTCAAAAAAATACCCTGTCATTGTCTATGTATATGGTGGCCCTCATAACCAGCTGGTTACGAATTCATGGACAGGCGGCGCAGGTCTCTTTTTGCATTACCTGGCCCAAAAGGGCTATTTGGTTTTTACACTCGATAACAGGGGCACTGCAAACCGCGGGCTGAAATTCGAACAAGCAATATACAAAAATATAGGCCAAATTGAAGCCAGCGACCAAATGGCAGGTGTTTCATGGCTTTTGAAACAACCCTATGTTGATACGGCGCGTATAGGTGTGCATGGCTGGAGTTATGGCGGGTTTATGGCCATCTATCTGATGCTTCATTACCCCGAAATATTTAAAGTTGGTGTCGCCGGCGGCCCTGTATGCGACTGGAAATATTACGAAGTAATGTATGGCGAAAGGTATATGAGCACACCCGAAGAAAACCCCGAGGGCTATAAAAAGGCAAGCCTGATTAATCATATTAAAAACCTTAATGGGAAACTCCTAGTTATTCATGGCGACAATGATCCTACTGTTGTTTGGCAACACAGCTTGATGCTGCTCAAAGAAGCTGTGAATAAGGATGTCCTACTGGATTATATGGTTTATCCCGGCCACGAACATAATGTGGGCGGCACAGACAGGGCTCACCTTATGCGAAAAATTGAAGCCTATTTTAACGATTTCCTCTGATCAATGTCACAGAACCACCTCATTTTTCTCGATTGGTTTTTTACTATCTTTCATTTGGCTTTTTCCATATTTAACTTATTTGGCTGGATTTTCCGAAAAACACGTCGCCTTAACTTGTATTTATTACTCATTACTGCTTTTTCATGGTTTGTACTCGGTATCAAATATGGTTTTGGCTATTGTCCCCTAACCGATTTGCACTGGAAAGTTTTACACCATTTGAAAGTTTATGACCTGCCTTATTCCTATGTCAAATTTGTAATTGACCGTTTTTTTGGAACTAATCTTAACGACAGGGTTGTTGACAATGTGGTTGTCGGACTTTTCTTTCTGGCACTTGGGTTTTCACTGTATTTTAATATCAAAGACTTTAACAGAAAAAGGAAAGAGAAACATCTAAAATCAAAACAGGATTGCTTATAACCCTATATCAAACCCCATACGAATGATAGGGTTCCTGTAAGGCGAATCAACAGTTTCATTAATATTGTATAAAAGCATGATGTTTATTGATGAATATTCACCAATAGCTTGCTTATACCCTCCACCTAATAAAACACTGTGAACCCAGAAACGATCAGTTGAATGCCTGAGATGCGTCGGGTCAAAATAAGCTGTTTCCAGATTCAGTGCCTCATATTCAGCATGCACAAATACACTTGGAATTATATAAAAACGACTGAATAATTTTGCCCCGTATATATTGGTTTTAAAATCAAACGCAGGATAAACCTTGTCTTTGTATTGATAATATTGATATGTAGCACCTGTGCCAAATGAAATCTTGTCGGTTATAAAATATCCAATAACAGGCGAAATGTCAACTACAGTATAAGTGCCAAATTGAAGCCCAAGGTTCCCGCCCGTAAATAATCTGTCCTTTTCAAATTTCACCCCTTCACCTTCTTGTGCATACATGATGGAAAGTAATACCAGAAAAAGCCCTGTAACACCGGTTCGTTTTAGCATACATTTGTACTTTGTAAACAAATTTACAGGTTTTTTAATTAAAAAAATATTTTTTTAAAAAATTTTTAAAATAAAGTTTGTGAAATAAAAAAAAGTATTACCTTTGCAGTCCCCAAATGTACAAAAAGTACGAAAAAAGGGAAGCCGTTCTTTGAAAGAATAGAAGGAAGCCAAGAAGTAATAAATATCCCCGTATAATTTTAATTATAACGGAAAGGAGCCAAAATCGAGGACATAAAAAAGACAATTCATTACAATGGAGAGTTTGATCCTGGCTCAGGATGAACGCTAGCGGCAGGCTTAATACATGCAAGTCGAACGGTAACAGGTGTAGCAATACATGCTGACGAGTGGCGCAAGGGTGCGTAACACGTGTGCAACTTACCTTCAACAGGGGAATAGCTCTGAGAAATTGGAATTAATACCCCATAATATTAGTTTTAGGCATCTGAGACTAATTAAAGCTTAGGTGGTTGGAGATAGGCACGCGCGACATTAGCTGGTTGGAGAGGTAACGGCTCACCAAGGCAACGATGTTTAGGGGTTCTGAGAGGACACACCCCCACACTGGTACTGAGACACGGACCAGACTCCTACGGGAGGCAGCAGTAAGGAATATTGGTCAATGGACGGAAGTCTGAACCAGCCATGCCGCGTGAAGGAAGACGGCCCTATGGGTTGTAAACTTCTTTTGCACAGGAAAAAACCCCCGGATGCGTTCGGGGCTGATGGTACTGTGCGAATAAGGATCGGCTAACTCCGTGCCAGCAGCCGCGGTAATACGGAGGATCCAAGCGTTATCCGGATTTATTGGGTTTAAAGGGTGCGCAGGCGGACTGGTAAGTCAGTGGTGAAATCTCTCGGCTCAACCGAGAAATTGCCATTGATACTATCAGACTTGAGTACAAATGAAGTGGGCGGAATGTGTCATGTAGCGGTGAAATGCATAGAGATGACACAGAACACCGATAGCGAAGGCAGCTCACTAAGCTGTAACTGACGCTCAAGCACGAAAGCGTGGGGATCAAACAGGATTAGATACCCTGGTAGTCCACGCCCTAAACGATGATTACTCGATGTGTGCGATATACAGTACGCGTCTAAGGGAAACCGATAAGTAATCCACCTGGGGAATACGATCGCAAGATTGAAACTCAAAGGAATTGACGGGGGCCCGCACAAGCGGAGGAGCATGTGGTTTAATTCGATGATACGCGAGGAACCTTACCTAGGCTTAAATGACAGTTGAAGGATGCTGAAAGGTGTCTGTTCGCAAGACAACTGTTAAGGTGCTGCATGGCTGTCGTCAGCTCGTGCCGTGAGGTGTTTGGTTAAGTCCAGCAACGAGCGCAACCCTTATTCTTAGTTACCATCGGGTAAAGCCGGGGACTCTAAGGAAACTGCCCGCGCAAGCGGAGAGGAAGGTGGGGATGACGTCAAGTCAGCACGGCCCTTACGTCTAGGGCTACACACGTGCTACAATGGCCGGTACAGTGGGCAGCTACATGGTGACATGATGCTAATCTCCAAAACCGGTCTCAGTTCGGATCGAAGTCTGCAACTCGACTTCGTGAAGTTGGATTCGCTAGTAATCGTATATCAGCAATGATACGGTGAATACGTTCCCGGGCCTTGTACACACCGTATCATTGCTGATATACGATTACTAGCGAATCCAACTTCACGA
>JAKIYU010000003.1 GCA_022708385.1 Bacteroidota bacterium
TATAGGTATTGTGCACCAACAACTTATGACAATTCTTGGGCAATAAGTCAGCATATGTCTGAAGTGGTGTTTTTCCGGATGGATTGAAAGAATCAATATCTACATTGAAATACTTCATTCGGGATACAATAGGGCCAGATTTATTTAGAAAGTAATGAAGTTCTTCTTCGCTTTCGAGATGGTGTAAAGAGAGAAGCTGGTTTTCATTCTCAGCATACCGGCAAATAAGATTAAGCAAATTGGAGGAAACTGCGTAGAAGCTATGAGGTGTAACTGAGGCATTCAAACCTAGTTTTCTTGCCTCCTTTAATAGGCTGCAACCGTATTCGAAAACAGTATTTGCTTTATTTGAGTCGGAACCAAATAGTTCGATAAAACTATGATAATATAATTTACTTTTAGCCTTGACTATAAAAGAAATGCCTGAATTACAAATATCTGCTACTGCCACAATGCCATTTTTTAACATTACTTCATCAGCATTTAAGATAGCTTCAAGAATCCTTTCTTTATCATTATTTCTTTTATCCTGAATTTCGAGAATAAAATTGTTAAGACCTTTGGATGGTGTTATTTGGTTTGCCAGATGAGAGAGTTCTAAGTGGGCATGTGAATTAATAAACCCGGGGCAAAGAAATCCATTCAATACGCACATATCGGTAATTTCGTAATCCATTTTGTCGGGGTAAATGACATCGTGAATTTTGCCGGAATTATCTGTGATGAGGATTCCACCGGGTATGGGAGGGACATTGATGGGGAAAAGGATATCCGCCTTAAACTTCAGCATTTTATTTGAATAGCTTGACTACGTCGTTTATATTGGCAAAAAGAACGAGGGCGAGAAGAATAATAAGCCCGGCATACTGAGCATATTCGAGAACTTTTTCGCTGGGTTTGCGACGGGTAATCATTTCGTAGAGGAGAAAAATAACATGGCCGCCATCGAGAGCAGGAATAGGTAAAATATTCATGAAAGCCAGGATTGCGGAAAGTAAAGCAGTAATTGACCAAAAGTGAACCCAATCCCATTGAGGTGCAAATATTTTTCCAATCGAAATGAAGCCGCCCAGGTTTTCGGAGACTTTAACCTCTTTGGAAGTAAACAAGAGTTTGAACTGCCTGATATAATCAGCTATAGTTTTGTAGGTTTTAACCGTACCAGCAGGAATGGCCTGCCAGAAGTTGTATTTTTTTACAGCAATTTCAATAAACTGTGCAGGTTTTTTAACAATCACACCGATTACCGGAGCTTCGCCCAAATTCATAGATAAAGTCAGGGGTTCGTTATTACGTATAACCGTTATTGTAATGGGTTTATTAACGTTTTTAACCAGCTCTCTTTTAATTTCATTGTAGTAAACAGCCGGCGTATCATTTACGGCAATAATGCTATCGTGAAGGAGCATACCGGCATCTTTTGCAAGAGAATTGTCGGCAAATCCTTCAATAACAAACGGGAAGCGGACATCGATAAAATTAAGGTTTTTATTATCAATTATTTTTCCTATGAACCCATCGGGGATTTGGATATTCAGCAGTTGAGTGTCTCTTTGTATCTGAATTGATTTTGACTGACTGAAAACGATTTCGAGGGGGATGTCCTTGAAATTTTCAATAAATTTATTATCAACGCTTAAAATTTTATCGCCATCACGAAGACCGATATTGTAGGCCATTGAATCAACAGCAATACCATATTTAAGGTTTTTGGTAGGGATATAGGATTCACCAAATATAAAAAGGAGAGAGATGTAAATGGCCACAGCGAGACACACGTTCATAAAAACGCCGGCAACCATAACGATAAGTCTTTGCCAAGCTGGTTTGACACGAAATTCCCAAGGTTGAGGCGGTAGTTTCATTTGTTCCTTATCCATTGACTCATCAATCATACCGGCAATTTTAACATAGCCACCAAGGGGGAGCCACCCAATACCCCATTCGGTATTTTGGGGTGAATCTTTCCAAGATTCGGGTGATTTTTTTGAAAACCATGAAAAATGTCTTTTCCCGTTTACAATTTTAGTTTTGAGAACTGAAAACCAGGGATTAAAAAAGATGTAAAACTTTTCGACACGAATTTTGAAGAGGCGTGCCGTTAAATAATGGCCTGCTTCGTGGATTAAGACAAGAACTGTAAGGCTGAGAAAAAACTGAACGACTTTAATAAGGACTTCCATAAGATAATAATTTAAAATAGTGACGCAGCGTATTTTACTGTTTCGTTATGTGTATTAATAAGGGTATTGAGGTCCGGAGCGGAATAGAGCTGTATCTTTTCCATACATTTTTCAATAATATCCGGTATTCGGAAGAAACTAATTTTTTCATTTAGAAAGGCACTAACAGCCGTTTCGTTAGCGGCATTCATTATACAAGGCATGTTTCCTCCTATTTTAAGGGCTTCATAAGCTAAAGGCAGGCAGCGAAAGTTATCGGTATCTGGTTTTTCGAAACTCAAAGCGGGATAATCGCTGAAGGAGAACCTCTTAAAGGATGTATGAAGCCTGTCGGGGTACGAAAGGGCATAAACGATAGGAAGTTTCATATCGGGTAGCCCGAGCTGGGCTTTAATGGAACCATCGCAAAATTGTACCAGTGAATGGATGACAGATTGTGGATGGACAACAACCTCAATCTGGTTTGGTAAAATATCGAAAAGCCAACGAGCTTCAATTACTTCGAGACCTTTGTTCATAAGAGTTGCCGAGTCGATTGTAATTTTATCGCCCATAGACCAGTTGGGATGCTTAAGTGCATCTTTTTTGGTAACCTTTGCAAGTTCTTCGGTATTTTTACCTCTGAAAGGTCCTCCGGATGCGGTAAGAATTATTTTTTCGACAGGGTTTTGATACTCCCCCACGAGGCATTGGAAAATTGCAGAATGTTCGGAATCGACAGGTAAAATGCTGACATTATTTTTAAGGGCTTGCCGTACCATAAGTTCGCCGGCAACTACAAGGGTTTCTTTATTTGCAAGGGCTATTTTTTTTTTGGCTTTTATTGCATTAAGTGCGGGCAAGAGGCCGGCATATCCCACAAGGGCCAGAAGCACCATATCGATATTTTCGTTTTCAATAATCTGGTTTACGGCATTTTGTCCGGCAAAAACCTTGATATTTGTTTTACTAAGAGCCTCATTTACAACAGTGTAAAGAGATTCATTAGCAATAACAACAGCATTGGGTTTAAATTCGATGGCTTGTTTTATAAGTAAATCGGCGTTATTCTGAGCGGTAAGAATTTCTGCAATGAACTTATCGGAATGTTCTCTTATAACATCGAGGGTTTGCCTTCCAATGGAACCTGTAGAGCCTAATATAGCAATATGTTTTTTCAATCGGATCATTTAAAAAATTATATAATCACGTGGATTAACGGGCATACCGTTAAACCACAGTTCGAAATGCAGGTGGATTCCAGTAGTTTGCAGGCCAGTTTCGCCAATAATTGCAATAACTTCCCCTGCTTTGACATAATCGCCTTGCTTTTTGAGCAAAACAGAATTGTGTTTATAAACAGAAATAAGGTTATCGGCATGCTGAATTGCAATAGAGTAACCAGTTTCGAGGGTCCAGGAAGAGAGGATGACAATGCCGTCGAGTGTTGATTTGACGGCTTCGTTTTCGCGGGCCACCACATCGACTCCATAATGGTTAGCTGCAGGGTCGAAGTTATATGTGACCGTACCATTTAAAGGTGTAAAGAAGAAGAAGTTTTTAATAGAGGCGGATGAGGTAACGTAACCCGAGGTATTATTATCATTGGCATTATAATTAACCAGATTGTAACCCGGCTGGCTTTCAATTTCAGCTCTAAGAACAGAATCTTCGTGCGATTTCTTATAACTAAATTCTTTTGTTGAAATAACGGTATCTGGCATTTTATAGTTAATATCGGGAATATCTTCTCCACTAAGAATCGCTTTAATGTTGTTGACATATCTTGTCTTAGCATTTAATGCTTTTTCGAGAGAGTCAGTTCTTATAATCAATGATTCAATTTCCTGAGCGGTATCGAAATCGCCATAACCGGGAATGTATTCTTTTAATGGGGTAAAGGCAATAATATAAGTTGTCGCAAAAATGAGAAGAATGGCCGAAGTACCCACAACAAGAAAAACATTAAGCCTTGAGAGTTTAAACGACACAGCTTCATCGAAGGTTTGGTCGTTGTAAATAACCAAACGGTATTTATTTTTCAGTTTCTGAAGCAGCGGGTATTTTTTCTTTTTCATAATTATAGAAATGCAAATATCGTAATATTATTTTACACAATTAAAGTTTTATATTTTTGCAAAAGAAACGCAAACCCATGAATTTATCAAAAATATGGCAAAAGTTAGATTTGCTTGCGATGTATATCGTATTTTTATCATTGGTAATTTTTCCGTTTGTGCGTCTGAGAGAGGGTTTGTATGCAGGCATTGATGATTTTTTAGCACCGTTTATTTTCCTTTTCACTATAAAATATCTGAAAGATTATATCAGGCATAAGTATGTTTGGTTTCTCTTGATTTTTTCAGCCTATATCATGTTTACCATAGCTATAAATGGCAGATTATGGTCGATACGTGATTATTTTGAAATATACAAAATGTTCAAATTTCTATTTTTTGTGTTATTTGCATATATCATATTTGACAAGTATAAGAAAGCATTTGATATAGTTATCAGCATCTCATTTGTTTTATTACTGGTAATGAACCTGGCGCATTATTTCAACGTATGGGGCTACAACTATTATATTGAGCCGTACTATGCTACTACAGAAATACACCTGTCAACCTTCGGTTTGGATTCGCTTGGAAACCCTGCCGTAAGAAGGATGATAGGTACACTTGGCAACCCAAATGACAATGCCATTCTTTTTTTATTTTACTTCACTTACTTTTTGTCGAAGACTGTTACTTTCGGAATAAACAGAAATCTTTTATTTATGTATCTGTCGTTTTTATGTGTGGTGCTTACCCAATCGCGGACAGGTTTTATTGCCGGTTTAACAGTATATATAATCTGGAGTATAATGACTAAACAGAGCATAAAGATATCGTTTATCAACATAATTTTTTTTATTGCGACTTTTTTTATTGCGTTTACTTTCAGCCCATTATCTTTGGATTATTATGCCAATACATATCCACATCTTGCTAAGAACAATTCTGTAATGGGGCGTCTTGAAATGTGGGAACATTTGCTACGGATGATAAAGCATAAGCCTATTTTTGGATATGGGCCGAACAAAGATTATTTTTATGACAATGGGTTATATCCTGAAAGTGAATATGTTTTGTACATGTGGCGTTATGGTATAACCGGTTTGCTTTTATATTCAGCATGGATTTTTTTACCGGTATATAAGCAGGTAAAAAAACTTAGAAACAACACATTTTTCCTGTTATTTGCCATTGTTATTGGTTTAAATGCCATTACCAATTGCCCGTTGTCGAGCCCGAAAATAAATGCTTTATTTGCTTTGGCAGTGGGTTATTTTTTTGCCACAATAAAGCCAGAAGGCTTAAAAGCAAACGATGGAACACATACCTGAAACCATTAACATACAAACCAATAAAAAGGTTAAATTTGCAAAGGTTGCTCTATAAAGCATTAATCAAAACAAAAGTCAAAGATGTTTAAAAGAATCAACAGGTCGCTTTCGTACCGCTTATCAAAGTTTTTTCGTTTTATGACAAAGCCACGCATGTTGGGGATTCGCAAGAATTTTCAGGGGAAATCCATTGAGGATACATCTATTGGCAATACCACTTTTATAGATTATCCCGAAAACTTTGTTATTTGGAATCACACCTACATAGGACATCATAATTTTATAGAAGCGAGTCAAGGCATAACCCTTGGTGAAGGTTGCCAGATAACAGATTTTGTTAGTATCACTACCCATTCGAGCCATATATCTATCCGGTTATATGGCGCACAATATTCCAAGCACAGCCATCACAAAGGTTATTTAAGGGGAAGTATCCAAATAGGAGCCTATAGTTTTGTAGGTCCCCACACCGTAATAATGCCCGGCACCACTATAGGCAAAGGCAGTATAGTATCGGCTTTCAGTTATGTAAAAGGGAATTTTCCTGATTTTGCCGTTATATCGGGAAATCCAGCCACAGTAACAGGGGACACAAGAGAATTGGATAAAGCGTACCTGGAGGAAAACCCTGAACTGAAAGTTTTGTATGAAAGCTGGAGTAAATAAAAAAACTGACAGATGGAAAAGCTGCTAATAATAGGGTCAAACACTGTGCATCTGTTCAATTACATCCATCTTGTAAAAGAAGCTTTCAAGGAAATTATTTTTATAACGGATAAGCCCTCAGACAATTACACTTACTCTGATGTAAAAATCTTATATACAACATTTTCCATAAAGAAACCAGCCGCCTTTATAAAAAGCATTTTTTTTATCAAGCATGTAATTAAGACTTTTGACCCGTGTATCATACATTCACACCAGTTAACAACCAATTCTTTATTGGTGCTCCTTGCCAACAGGAAGCTGCAAAAACCGTGTCTATTTACAGCATGGGGTAGTGATGTTCTTTATAATCCATCGCAGGGTTATTTTTATAAGGTCCTGCTCAAATATATTTTGCGTCATGGCAGGCATTTCACATCCGATTCAAGGCACATGGCAGATTTGATGGAGAAAACAGTACAAAAACCACTTGACATATTGATTGCTAATTTCGGGATAGATATAAACGACATAAAAGAGACAGAAAAGCAAAATATAATATATTCGAACAGGCAGTTTAAGAAGTTGTACCGTATTGATAAAATACTTGAGGCTTTTTCAAGGTTTAAAGCGGGAGGCGATGGTGAAAACTGGAAATTGATAGTAGCTTCTGACGGTGAAGAAAAAGAATCTTTAATAAAGCTAGCAAAGGATTTGGGTTTAACAGGAGAAATTGAATTTACGGGCTGGCTCACAAAGGAGGCTAATTTATACAACTACAGTATTTCGAAGTATTACGTATCGATACCTGAGTCGGATGCTACTTCCATAAGTTTGCTTGAGGCCATGGCATCGGGTTGCATACCGATATTATCTGATTTACCAGCCAACAGAGAGTGGGTAAACGATGGCGTTAATGGTTTGATAGTTAAAAACATTGACTGTAATTTTATTAAGGACGCTTTAAAAATCCCCTTCAGTCAGGCACAGGATATTAACAGAAAAATTATTAAAGACAGCGGAAGCAAGGAGGCCAATAAAGAAAAATTCCTGGCGTTTTACAGACACATTATTGAGGAAGGCCTATGATTAAAATTTGTCATATAACCACGGTTCACCCTTATAATGACGAGCGGATTTTTAACAAAGAATGCCTGTCGTTATTAAACGCAGGTTATGAGGTATCCTTAATTGCCAAGTATAAAGAAGACTGCACCCTTGAAGGCATCAAGATATCAGCTTTGCCAGTGAAAAAGAACAGGTTTTACAGGTTTTTTCTGCAAATCGAGGCACTTATAAAAGCTTTTAAGCTTAAAGCACAGGTATATCATTTTCACGATCCTGAACTGATGTTTGCCGGTGTCGTTTTAAAAATTTTTGGGAAAAGAGTTATTTATGATGTTCATGAGGATATTGTAAAGCAGGTTTTGTACAAGGCATGGATAAGGCCCGCCCTGTTAAGGAGGATATTATCCGGTTTAATATATTTTGTTGAGCAATTCTGCACATTATTTTTCGACAGGATTGTTGTTGTTACAGCAGACATATCGAAGAAATTCAGTCCGCATAAGACAGTCATGGTATGTAATTATCCTGTTTTATCGCAAATTGACCAGGCCGAACTTGATACAAAAAAAACGCATGAAAACATAACACGCTTGATATATGCAGGGGGGCTAACAGAGATAAGAGGCATCAGAGAGATTATCTCGTCTTTATCGCATATCCGGTATGAAACTGAACTTATTTTGCTTGGAGAGTGGGAGTCAGACACATATAAGGGAGAATGCATGAAGCTGCCGGGCTGGGAAAAAGTAAAGTATATAGGAAAAGTCATTCCAGAAGCTGTTTATCCGTATATAAAAAGCAGTGACATTGGTCTTTCGATGTTATATCCGGCCAAAAATTACCTCACAAGTTTACCGGTTAAAGCCTTTGAATACATGGCCTGCAGCAAGCCTTTTATCATGTCGGATTTCGATTATTGGGAAGAAGTTTTTACAGGTGCCGCTCTTTTTTGTGACCCGAAAGATATAGAAGGGATTGCAAGATGTGCCGAGCAATTGATAGCCGATAAAAATATGGCTGCAGGTATGGGCAGAAAGGGCAGACAATTAATTGAGGAAAAATACACGTGGGAAAAAGAGCGTGTGCATTTAATAAACATGTATCATGATATTTTAAAATAATTTACCTTATGCCCGTTACCATAAAAAAAATTACCCATGATGTGTATAGCAGCCTGTCGGGCGACAACAACGCTGTATTCAGTTCGCCGGAATGGACAGGAATGTTTGGCGACAGGCTTCAATACTGTGGTATTTATGAGGACAGCCATAAGTTAGTAGCAGGGTTTTATTACTATTGCGACAACAGAGCAGGCATACCTTTTTATCATTGTCCACCCTACACGCCACATAACGGGTTTATCTTCAAGCTGTCGAGTAAAAATTTTTCGGCGCAGCACAGTGAAATAAAGCGCCTTATGAGCTGTGCGGCATTGTATTTTAATAAGCTTTCAAAAAAGGGGATAGTGAGAATTATTTTTCCACATGACTTAAAAGACATGCAAGTTTTTACTTGGGAAAAATTTAAGGTTTCCCCCCTATATACCTATCGCATTTCTCTTGAGCAAAGCATGGAGGAAATTCAGTCGAAAATGCTTGCCGAAAGGAGGAATGATATCAAGAAAGCACAGAAGGACGGGATAATATGTGAGCTCAGTAACGAAACAGAGCTTATTAGGAACATGAACGAAAAGATGTTCCATAACAAGTCCGTATCAGCAAGTAAAACATATCTTCATAAAATTCTTCAGAAATTTGCCGGCATCAACAACAGTTATTCTTTTATTTCAAAATATAAGGAAAATGTAATAGCTTCCGTTTTCTGCATCTATGACTCATCTACAGTATATTATCTTCTGGGTAGCACTGATGAAAGCAACAAACATTCGGGGGCAGGGGCCCTGGCTTTATGGTATGCCATTGAACATGCTAAAAATTTGGGATTAAAGACATTTGATTTTGAGGGCAGCATGATAAAGCCTGTTGAGAAATACTTCAGAGGATTTGGAGGTGAGCTAACACCCTATTATACAGCGGTAAAAGCGCCCCTGTTAATTGAGATGCTTTTAAAACTTCAAAAACGCGAATTATTTTAAGATGAAAATTATTGTATCGCACGATGTTGACCATTTGTATGCCCGGGAGCACTACCTTGACATGATTTTGCCCAAGCATATTATACGGTCAAAATTTGAGTTTTTGAGAGGTTATATTTCCTTTTCAGAATTTAAAAGTCGGTTTGGAGAGTTGATTAGTGGCCGTTTGCATAGAATTAATGAGCTGACAGAATACGACAAAGCTCAACAAATACCTTCCACATTTTTTATAGGGGTTAATAAAGGCCTTGGCCTCAGTTACAGTATAGAAGATGCCTCATCAGCCATCAATTTCATTCAATCGAAGGGATTTGATATAGGGATTCATGGTATCGCTTACAATGACCCCTTAGCTATAGCGCAAGAGCGGTTAAAATTTGCTAAGATAGCGGGGCATGAAGATTTTGGCATCAGGATGCATTACCTGCGTCAAAGCGCTGATACGCTTAAATATCTTTCGGAGGCTGGCTATCTTTTTGACTGTTCAGTTGCTAAATTTTGTCCCACATATAAAGCGGGCAACCTGACCGAATTTCCTGTACATATAATGGACGGGTGGATTATTAACCATGGCAAATCATGGCAGTCGGTTAATACCGAAAAGGCTTTGGATAATTCGAAGAGACTTGTTGAATCAGGTTTAAAGGAAGGTATAGATTATTTTTCCATATTGTTTCACGACAGGTACTTCAGTGGGTGTTTTGTTACATGGAGAGACTGGTACACCCTGTTTATAGAATGGTTAAAAAGCAATAAATTTGAGTTTACGAGTTACAAGGCTGCATTAAAAGCAATGGAGTAAATATGTCTGGAAAATACTATACAAAGTTTCGCCATTATTTGTTATACGGAATTGCGCTGTTAATACCGGTTTCGCGTAAAGGTGTTCTGCTTTTATTGTTGCTATACGGATTGAACTGGTTAATTCTGCAAAACTACAAAGAGAAGTTTAATTTGCTAAAACAACGCTTAGGTAAAATATTAATTTTTTCTTCTTTATATATAATTTATGCACTTAGTCTTTTATGGAGTTCGAATTTGAGGGCAGGGTTATTTGACCTGCAGGTTAAGCTGAGTCTTTTTCTGATTCCCTTTATTTTATTCAGTGAGAAAGTGACAGACAAGAGTGTACGGGAAAATGTTTTTAAATCGTATATTGCCGGTTGTATTATCACGGTTTGTTATTGTTTTATTAATTCATTGATTCAATATACTCAAACACATGCCATAGAATCTTTTGTTTACATACGATTCTCCGTTTTATTTCATCCTACCTATTTTTCCTTATTTTTAAATTTTGCCATTGTACTTATTTTCTTCATGTATTTTTCAAGCTATAAGCATAAGCGCTCAGAAACAATTATTTACGGTTTGCTGATATTAATTTTTTCAGCAAGTATTGTTTTAGCGAATTCGAAGGCTGTGCTTATTACCTTGTTTATAACCTATCTTTCAGCTGCGTTATATTATGGTTACAGAAAAAACAGGATAAAGGAATCAGTTATAATATCCGTTTTATTGGTAAGCGGTATGGCTGTATTATTGTACCATACGCCACAAATAAATAACAGGCTTAAAGACAGCAAACGGATAATAAATGAATACCTGCACAACGAAAAGCTCCGGGATAATGAAGGAACAGCCCAAAGAATACTGGTATGGCGCAGTTCAATAAAAATAATAAAAGAGTATCTATATACAGGTGTAGGAGCCGGAGATGTTAAAGACATGCTCATGGAAGATTACATGGCCAATCATTACAAAAACATTGTTGAGAAGAAGCTCAATTCACATAACCAGTATTTACAAACCATGGTAGCCTTGGGTATCCCCGGTGTTCTGTTTCTTTTAATGATTTTATTTTATCCCTTGATACTTAACAGGCGTAATACGAATTACTTACAATTAATGTTTGTAATAATTACTGCTATTAATTTTCTAACCGAATCTATGCTGGAAACACAGGCAGGTGTTGTATTTTTTGCATTTTTCAACACCTATTTATTTACAGAATATTTTATTATTTTACCAGCCCGGAAAAACCCATAAATGCAAGAGAGAGAAGACTAGCTGTAATAAGTGAAAGAGGAAAACCTTTCATGCCTTTAGGATAACCGGTAATTTCAATTTGCTCGCGAATGCCAGCCAGAAGTACAAGGGCAATAGTAAATCCAACAGCAGTAGAAGAAGCGTAGATAACGCTTTGTAACAGGTTATAATTTTTGGTTATAGCGAGAATAGCTATACCCAATACAGCGCAGTTGGTTGTAATCAAAGGAAGATAAATACCAAGCGCCTGATACAATGCGGGGGCAGATTTTTTAAGAATAATTTCGACAATCTGAACCAATGAGGCAATAACGAGAATAAAAGTTATGGTTTGCATAAACTGAATGCCCAGAGGTGCAAGTACAAAATTATAAATGAGGAAAGTAACTAGGTTAGCCAATGCCATAACAAAGATGACAGCTGCCCCCATACCAATAGAGGTGCCTACTTTGTTAGACACACCCAAAAAAGGGCAAATGCCCAGAAATTGAGCAAGTACTACATTATTGACAAATAGTGCCAGAATAATAATTTTAATCAGGTCCATGGATATTATATATTAAATTTTCTTTTAATTACGTTCATTATAGCAATAAGGTAACCGAAAGTCATAAATGCACCGGGAGGCAATATAAAAATAAGAATTGTTTTAGCGTTTTCACCAACAAGTTTAACATCCATCAAGGAGCCATTTCCAAGCAATTCCCTGATAGCAGCCATAACGCAAAGTGCTAAAGTAAAACCAATGCCCATACCTATACCGTCCATAATTGCAGCGACAGGTGTATTTTTCTGTGCAAAAGCTTCGGCTCTACCGAGGATGATGCAATTCACAACTATAAGCGGAATAAACACACCCAATGCTTTATAAAGGTCTGGGGTAAAAGCCTGCATTACAAGGTCCACAATGGTTACAAAAGAAGCAATTACAACAATAAATGCAGCGATACGTACCTTGTTAGGAATAAAATTTTTAAGTAGTGATATGATGAAATTTGAACAAACAAGAACAAATGTTACTGCAGCTCCCATACCAATACCATTGGTTACGGAAGTAGTTACAGCGAGCGAAGGACAAGTTCCCAAAACTAAAATCAGCAAGGGGTTTTCTTTAATAATTCCGTTGGTTAAATATTTTAAATTTTCCATATTTATTCTCCTTTAATTGTTGAATCGTTAGGTAAAGTCAGAGATTGCTGGTTTCCAATATTTTTCATATAGATATCGTAAGCCTTCTGAACGGCATCGCAAAAAGCTCTTGATGAAATTGTTGCAGCACTTATAGCATCCACTTCGCCCCCATCTTTTTTTACAGTCATTTTCCAATTTCCGGGATTTTTCTTAAGGAACTGGTCTTTAAATTTGGGGTCTTTAATTTTGGTACCCAACCCGGGTGTTTCTTTTTGATTGAGCACGAAGATTTGGTTTATGGAGCCATCAGGCAGTAGTCCGACCATAAGGTCGAATCTTCCAGAGAAAGCTTTTTCGGTATAAGTTTTAATGGCATATCCAACGGGAGTACCTTCTTTGGTGGCTTCATAAAACACGAGGCCATCCACTTCTTTTGCTTCGGGGGTATTATCGAAAGCCGGTACAACTTCTTTTATTGCATTTGTTTCGGCCGCTTTAGAAGCAGCAACAATGGGGTCTTTTGTAAGCAGATACACATAACCTAAAGCCGCAGACATACCCATAGAGATGAATGTGAGAGACAGAAACATGTTTTTAAGGTTTGATTCTAATTTTTTAGCCATTTTTAATTACCTCCCCAAATTTTTTAGGTTTAAATCCTTTATTAATCAAAGGTGTTACAGCATTCATTAACAGTATAGCAAAGGAAACGCCTTCGGGATATGCTCCCCACACCCTTATAAGAATTGTAAGCACGCCGCATCCGAAACCAAAGAGGAGCTGTCCTTTGGGGTTCATAGGAGACGTGACCATATCTGTTGCCATAAATACAGCGCCCAACATAAGACCACCTGTAACGAGGTGGAATAAGGGGTTTACATATTGTGTGGGGTCTATAAGCCATAAAATAAGAGCAAAAGCAAGAGTTGTTCCGATAAAAGAAACAGGGATGTGCCAAGTAATGATTTTTCTGAAGAGCATATAAAACCCACCAATAATTATAGCGATAGCAGACACTTCACCCAGAGAGCCCCCCATCTGTCCGAATAACATTTCGGCATAATGAGGCAACTGATTTTGTATTGTATCGAGAGTATGTCCTTGTTTAAGACCTTCTTTAATAATGCCGAGGGGAGTGGCTCCAGTAAGTCCGTCCACTGTGAAGTTTGTTGTAAGAAAAGGTAAAGAGGGTTTAGGCCAGGTAGTCATATCGACCGGAAAAGAGATAAGGAGGAATACGCGGCCCACAAGAGCTGGGTTGAAGGGGTTTTTTCCCAGTCCGCCATAGGACATTTTTGCGACACAAATTGCAACCAGTGCCCCTATGACCAGCATCCACACCGGCAAACCTGATGGCACGTTGAAAGCGAGGAGAATACCGGTAATAATGGCAGAGCCATCACTTATAGTAGTTTTGCCTTTGAAAAAAAGTTTATGAGCAGCCCATTCGAAGAAGATGCAGGAAATGACAGAAACCGCTGTTAGTATAAGAGCGCTTATGCCAAAATAATAGAACGACACCAGCATAGCAGGGATAAGCGCAATGACAACGCCATACATTATTTTTTTTACGTTATCGTCTCCATGAATATGGGGAGAGCCTGATACAGTTAATAAAGCCATTTTTTGTTAAGAATTTATATGTAAAATTATTTTCTGTTTCTGATTATTTGCCCCACTTTATTTTTAGCCAGCCTGATATTATCGAGCAGAGGTCTGCCAGAGGGGCAAATATAAGCGCAAGAACCGCATTCGATGCAATCCATAACACTTTCGTTTTCAATTTCAGGGAATTTGAGTAATTCAGACAAAGCGGCAATGAAGAATGGTTCGAGACCCATAGGACAAACGCTCACACATTTGGCGCACCTGATACAGTTAAGGGTTTCGATTCTGCAGGCATTAATTTCAGGCATAATTACAATTCCAGAAGAACCTTTAACAATGGGGGTTTCGGTAGAGTTAAGTGCTTTACCCATCATGGGACCGCCATTTATAATTTTTCCTGTATTTTCGGGTAATCCACCCACAGCTTCAATAAGGTCGTTTACAGGAGTACCCATACGTACCATAAAGTTGGCTGTTTTTTTAAGGTTTTTCCCCGTAATGGTAACCACTCTTTCGAATAGGGGTTTGTTTTTCTGAACGGCTTCATAAACTGCAAAGGCAGTTCCAACATTCTGTACTACGCAACCTACATCTATAGGGAGTTTACCTGAAGGCACCTCTCTGTTAATAAGGGCTTTAATCAGTTGTTTTTCGCCTCCCTGAGGATATCTGACTTTAAGGGGTTCTATTTCAACACCTTTATACTTTTTAACAATATCGGCTAAATGTTGAATGGCGTCCATTTTATTGCTTTCAATACCGATTATAGCCTTGTTCACGTTTAGTGCTTTCATTAAAATCGTTACCCCAACAATCATTTCTTCGCCTTTTTCGAGCATGAGGCGGTGGTCGGAAGTAAGATAAGGTTCACATTCTACACCATTAATAATAAGGACATCGGCTTTTTTCCCTTCGGGTATCATCATTTTAACATAGGTAGGGAAAGTAGCACCGCCTAAGCCAACTACGCCCATAGAATTAATTTTTTCTATAATTTGTTTGGCATCAAGAGTAATATCTTTTTTTAATTCATTTGACCTATCAATGGATTCATCCCATTCATCACCTTCGACGTTAATAATAATTGCTTTACGTCTGTATCCGCTGGTATCGGTAATATCGTCAATTTTAGCAACAGTTCCTGAAACTGAAGCATGAATATTGGCAGAAATAAAACCTTGTGCTTTGGCAATCAGTTGACCGACTTTTACCTTAGCTCCCTTTTCAACTAAAGGCAGAGCGGGGGCGCCAAGATGTTGAGAGAGAGGAATAGATGCCACTTTAGGTAAGGGTAAAATTTCGATGGGATTATGGCTTGAAAGTTTGTTTTCTTCGGGATGAACACCGCCTATTTTAAAAGTTTTCATTAATAAAAGTGGGTTATAATTACAACTTTGAGGTTAATTTTCTGATTTTGTTTCGGCAGCTGTTTCGTTATTATCAGCTGTTTCGGATTTTGGTTTTCTGGGCGGAAAATTTAATTCATGTATGGCAGCTGTGGGACATTCTTCTACACATTTTCTGCAAAGGGTACATTTATTAAAATCGATATATGCAATATTGTTTTCCATAGTAATGGCATCGAACTTGCACACTTTAACGCATTTACCGCATCCAATACAAGCTACAGAGCAGTTTTTCTTAGCAACAGCGCCTTTTTCTTTATTAATGCAGGACACAAAAATTCTTCTATCCTTCTTGCCTTTTTTTCTCAGCTCAATAATTGTTCTTGGGCATGCTTTAACGCAAGCGCCGCAGGCAACACATTTTTCGTTACTAATAACGGGGAGGTTTGTAACGGGGTCAATATTTATGGCATCGAAAAGGCATGAGGTAACGCAATCGCCAAGACCTATACAACCGTAAGGGCAACCACTCTCACCTGCGAAAAGCATGTGGACATAAGCACAGGTTGTGGCGCCATCGTATTTTACTTTCTGTGGTGCATTTGCCAAAGAGCCATTACATCTGAGAACAGCAATCATAGGTTCGGTTTCTTTGGCTTCCAAACCGAGGTCAGATGCGATTTTTTTCATTGTTTCGTTGCCACCCGGAGGGCATAAAAAGCCATCCATATTTTCCTTTTTCACAATGGCTTCGGCCATATTTCTGCATCCTGCAAATCCACAACCCCCACAATTTGCTCCAGGAAGCAAATCAGCCACTACATCGATGCGTGGGTCTTCAATTACTTTGAATTTCTGAGCAACGAAATACAGAATTACGGCAGCTGATGCCCCCAGTGCACTCAGGCTCAAAACAGCGTATAAAAATGAAGTATTCACTTTAAAAATAGTTTTATATAAAAAATATATCCGTTTTTAAAAATATCCGGCAAAAATATAAACAAAACACATAATATAATTCTTTTTGGTATGTTTTTTTTACTCTATTTAAATATCACATTAACAACATCTTACACAATTATAGATACAACAAATTTTAAAATCAAAACATCATCTGTCTATCAATCAACAACATAAGAAAATGTTTAGATTTTCTCTAAATTATTAACTTAAAAAGGGTTAAATGAACATAAAGGCAGTGGTTATGGTGTTTTTTTTGATTATTTTTGTGGTTGTTTTAAAAACAAAAATCATTATGAAAAATTTCATCCGTTTAGCCTTAGTTATTATTATAATTACATTTCAATCCAATGCCTATTCACAGAAAACCACAGCTGTGAATGGTGCCGTTTTGACATTTGAAAAAGAAAACCATGATTATGGAAAAATTGACATAGATGACATACCCGAAGCGAAGCTAGATGTCAGGTTTTCAAATACTGGTAATCAACCGCTTGTAATATCTAATGTAAAAGGGTGTTGTGGCACAAGGATAATTGATTGGCCAAAGGAACCTATTTTGCCAGGGAAAAAGGGTGTTATCAAAGTTGAGTTTGAAATTCTGCCAAAAGTTCAAACCATTAACAGAACTATAACCGTAATATCGAACTCCATAAACAGCCCTGATATTTACAAAATTAAAGGCGAAGTTGTAGTTATTGAAAAAGGCATTATAAAAGCAAAGTAACTTTTTTAGTGGGGAAAAATCATAAATAATTTTCCAGTTTTGCTACGATAAAGGTCTGTAAAAAAGAAAAATAATCTGGCGCCCACAGGGAGTTTAAAAAAATTGGTTTTCATCCTGATATATGCAAAAGGAAAGACCAGCCAGTTTAGTATTGCCAGGCCTATTTTTTGTTTACGCGGGCGGGAAGCATTATTGAAGAAGAAAGGATTAGAAAGTGTGAGATAAAAATTAATAAATACTTTATATATATTTTCAAATTCATTTTTGAACCAGGGGGCTCTGAAAGTTTCGAAAGTGTGATTTATCCAGCCTTCTAGCTTTGCAGGAGGTACAAATCCTTTTTCAACTGCATTCTGGTAAAACAGTGTGTTTGGAAAAGGTGTGTAATAGCCTACATGAACTTTAAGGGATAGGTCAACAAGACGGGCTTTACGAATCATATCGAAAGTGGCTTTGATGTCCTCGTCAGGATTCATAGGGAAGCAAATCATTGTTGTAAAATAGGGTGTAATTTTATGCTTTTTAAGCAACTTTGTAAAATTCAGATTTTCTTCGACAGACTGATCTTTGTTTATTTTTTTCAGGACTTCATTGCTTCCGGATTCAGCACCAAATAGGATACGCCTAAGACCAGCTTTATAAAACAGCTGAATATCCTCATCGGAAAACATTTTCATAAAACTACCTGCATGCGACCAAACTTCCCATTTCAGATTTAGTTTACTGTCAATCATAGCACGGGCAAGGGCGATAGAGAAAGACTTATTGGTAAAGAAATTATCGTCGTGAAAGCAGATGCTGTCGATATTTGCTGTTTTTATAAAATGTTTAAAGTCGGAAATTATTTTATTCAGAGATTTGGGATACCATTTCTGGTTATAGACAGGTGTAAGTGCACAAAAAGAGCATTTGTGGGGGCACCCGTGGCTTGCAAAATAGACCACAGTGCGTTTGGCATAGGGGATACCTTTTAAAATGTATTTGTTCAGGTCAATCAGGTCGTAGTTTACATCGGGAAATATTTCGGTGCTAACAAAATCGCCTTTGCTGTTTTTAATTATTCTCTGACCATTCTTATACAGAAGGCCACTAATGTTTTCAAGGCCCGAATTGTTAATCAAGGCAAGAACAAGTTCACGAAAAGGTTTTTCTCCCTGTCCGGTAACAACATAGTCGATATAATCTTCTGAAAGCGTTTGCTCAGGCATCATGGTAGGATGCCATCCTCCCCAAACAATCTTAATATCGGGGTTTAGTTTTTTTGCAAATTTTGAAAACTTGACACCTCCTGCAATTTGATAGCCAAGCATAGCGCTAACACCAGCCAGTATAATATTTTTCTGATGTTTTTCAATTACAGGTCTGAAATCATCTCCGATATTTTCGTCAATAAGAATTACCTCCACATTAAGGTCACGCAACACCCTCTCGAGATAAAGCAGTGCATAGGGAATGCAGCGGTAGGCATCGCCACCGGCTAAAGGCATAAAGAGGATGATTTTCTTTTTTTCAGTCACTAAACACCTATTTCATTAAGGAGATTACAAATTTACAATAATTTTGCGTAGAAGAAAGGTGAAAGGTAAAAGTACCGGGTACCGAGGAGCTGAAGGAGTAATGCGATTTTGAAAAATATAAAAATATGGAAAGACAAGGAAATTCGCAGGTAAACAAGTTGGCGATAATGGTTGTAACGATGGTTTCGAATTTTTTCAATCCTTTAATGGGCTCAGCGGTTAATGTGGCTTTACCAAAAATCGGGAAAGAATTCGGCATGGATGCTGTATCGATGAGTTGGGTAACGATGGCATATTTACTATCATCGGCCGTTTTTTTAGTACCATTTGGCAAGGCATCAGATATTTGGGGCAGACGGAGAATATTTTTTTTGGGTAGTATATTTTTCACACTTTCAGCATTTGTGTGTGCACTTTCACCAACTGGTTTTTCACTTATAGGATTCAGGTTGTTTCAAGGGTTTGGAGGTGCTATGATGTATTGTACAAGTATGGCTATAATAGTATCGGCATTTCCTCCGCAAGAAAGGGGCAAGGTAATCGGGCTAAATGTTTCGGCCGTATATCTCGGATTGTCGACAGCACCTGTATTGGGAGGTTTTCTGACTGAGATATTCGGCTGGCGTAGTTTGTTTTATGTCAATGGGTTTGTGTCGCTTATAATAACTATTATTATCCATTTCAAAATAAAAGCGGAGTGGACAGAAGCGAAAGGAGAAACTTTCGACTACATAGGTTCAATCATCTTTATGCCCTCATTCATAGCCCTGATGTACGGTTTTTCGAAGTTGCCTGATACCAATGCCGTAATACTTGCAATAGTGGGACTTATCGGAATAATTGTTTTTGTTTTAATTGAGATGCGTGTGCCTTACCCTATTTTAAACATGAAATTATTTTTTGAAAATGCTGTATTTGCCAGCTCTAATTTATCGGCATTTATAAATTACGCAGCAACTTTTGCCATTAGTTTTGTATTAAGTTTATATTTGCAATATGCCAAACACATGACTCCAAAGGAAGCAGGCATGGTTCTCATAACACAGCCTGTATTAATGGCGTTTGTGGCGATTTTTTCGGGGCGATTGTCGGACAGGGTTCACCCCCGCTGGCTGGCCTCATCAGGGATGGCTGTGAGCGTTGGCGGTTTATTAATGCTGAGTTTTATCGGGGCAGACACTCCTATTGTTTATATAATAAGTGCACTGGCTGTACTGGGCTTTGGGTTTGGGATGTTTTCGTCTCCCAACACCAACATGATAATGGGTTCCGTTGAGAAGAAATTTTTAGGGGTGGCATCAGCCACAGTAGGCACAATGCGCACAACAGGAATGATGTTTAGTATGGCTATAGCCACTTTGTCGGTATATTTGTTCATTGGTAAAAATCCTATTTCAAATGATAATCTCGGGAATTTTATTCAAAGCTCACATGTGATATTTATAATTTTTACGATACTTTGCACAATAGGTGTATTTACTTCATTTATAGGGAAAAAAGACACAAGGCGTTTGCCGAATAAAATATCTGAGACCCAACCAGAAAAGACAAAATAGCAAGAATTAATCAGGCCCCGTTGATGCCAAAGGCGAAGAACATCAGTTGAGAATTATGCTTTCTGTTATATCTATTAAGTAAAAAGAAGAAAAGGCGGGCATCGAAGTCGAGTTTAAAGAAGTTCAGTTTAAACCTTAGGTATAAAATGGGGAAGGCTAATTTCTGAAAGAGCCACAAAGTTTTTTTAAAAGGTTTTGGACAAAAAACATAGGTATCGGGGTCGAAAACGGGCAAATAAAAATTGATAAAATTGTGCAATTCCTTTTCGTAGTTTTTTTTTAGCCATGGGGGGCGGAAATAAAACAGGGAGTGGTCGGCCCAGTCTTTTAGATTTTCGAAAGGTTTAAAACCTTTTTCGATCGCCATCTGATACAGAACAGTGCCCGGGAAAGGTGTATAAAAGGTAATATGCACTTTAAGCCGGCGGTCGATAAGTTTTCCTTTGCGAATCATGTTAAAAGTATCGGGAATATCATCTCCATCGGCAATGGGTAAGCCTATCATGGTAGCCCAGAAAGTAAGAATGTTATGTCGTTTCATCAGCCGGACAAGTTTTAAATTATCCTCAACAGTAAGTTTGTCTTTCACAATATTAAGCACTTGCTGGTTACCAGATTCGGTGCCTGTACCCAGTTTGCGCAAGCCGGCTTTATAAAAAAACGCGACATCATCGTCGTTAAAAAGTTTAAGAAAATTACCCGCATGAGAAGATGTGTCGAACTTTAAATCGAGGCCGGCATCAAGTACTGCCTGAAAGAATCTGCGTGGATAATCGCGGTTAGAGAAGAAGTTATCGTCCCACATTAAAACGCTGTCAATACCGGCTGTTTCTTTAAAGTATTTAAGGTCTTCGATAACATTTTCGATAATTCCCGGGTACCACCTGCCTTTGAAAACCGCAGCGCCAGAACAAAAAGGGCATTTATTGGGGCAACCCCAACTTGTCATATACATGAGGCGGCGGTTAGAGAAGTCGGTTTTATAGATGTAATTATTTAAATCGATAAGTTTATAATTAACACGGGGCAGGTGTTTTATATCGGCAAATTCTTCGTTTGGGTTAATAATAACAGAGCCATTTACTTTAGTTCCTATTCCCTTAATATCAGTGAAGTCTTGACTGTTAATAATTCTTTCGACGAGTATAGGAAAAGTCATTTCAGACTGCCCGACCATAACAATATCGATGAAGTCTTCCTTTAGAGTTTGTTCGGCTAAAAATGTGGTATGCCATCCACCCCAGACCACAGGAATCTTAGGGTTAAAATCTTTCACAACCTGAGAAAATTTAATACCACCATGAATTTGATAACCCGTAACAGAGCTAACGCCAGCAAGTAATATACGTTCCTTTAACGGTTCAATAAGCGGGATATAATCTTTATTTACATTTTCGTCTATAAGAATGACATTTAAATTAAGATGCCTTACAGCTCTTTCGAGGTGGAGAATAGGGTAAGGAATATACCAGCTTTTTTCGTTTTTTGCTGCTATGGGATAAAAAAGAATAATTGTATCTTTATTCATATTAAGATAAATGCCATGCAAAAATAGGTTTATTTTTCAAATTTAATCTTGTTTGGCTTTATTACTAGTAACTTTTTTCGAGAAAGTTATTTAGCTGAGCTAATGCCCATATTCTATTGTATAAGTATGCATAGCGGGGGTTTTCAAATAGTTTGATTAATTTTTTTACTTTATTATTACTGACTATTTGATATTTATTAATAACATTGTCGGACAAGTTATCCCCAATAAAGGTTTTCAATTCATTTTTCATCCATTTTTCAAGAGGTACAGAAAAACCCCATTTGGGTCTGTTAAAAAGCTCTTCAGGCACATATTGAAAAAGAATTTTTTTAAGCAAATACTTTGTTACATTTCCTTTCAACCGCAAATCAGCATTGAGGTTAACTGCAAACTCAACCAGTCGGTGGTCTAGCAAGGGCACCCGTACTTCCAGTGCATGCTGCATAGAAGCCCTGTCAACTTTAACAAGCAGGTCATCTTTTAAATAATAACTGATATCGAAAAGAGATTGTTGTTCAATAAAAGACAAAGGCCTATTTTGTTTTTGGGGATTTTCGTTAAGATTTAAATCGCATAAAAAGTCAGGGTTTAGAAGGGCCGTTATTTCCTTTGCAGAAAAGAGATATTGTTCCTGAGAAAAGATATGACTTTTGAGCCATGTCAGGTTATCGTAATTAATTACTTTAGCAGCCCTTCTGTAGCGGCTTCCGCCTAATTCCAGCACGCGGGAAATGGGTTTTCGAAATGTTTTTAAAAAAGGGTTGGGCATTCTTTTACCCCAAAAGTAAGCACCATAGCCAAGGAAGAGTTCATCACCCCCATCACCGGAAAGAGCCATTGTAACATTCTGGCGGGTAAGTTTCGAGACAAGATAAGTAGGAATGGCAGAAGAGTCAGCAAATGGTTCACCGTACATATCAGTCATAAGAGGCACCAGTTCGAGTGCATCTTTTTCAGTTACAAAAAGCTCATGATGAATTGTATCAAGATGTTTTGCCACTTTAGCAGCAAAGGTACTTTCATTGAATTTTGCATCGCTGAACCCGATAGAGAACGTGTGTAAGGGTTTATCGGAAGCTTCTTTAGCCAAAGCGGTAACAAGGCTTGAATCAATACCTCCGCTCAAAAACGTTCCAAAAGGCACATCACATATTAGATGCTGTTTTACGACAAGCTGTAAAAGGCTTTTCAGTTGTTGTTGAGCCTGATTTTCATCTTTTAATGAGAATGGTAATATTTTTTCATAAACATCCCAGTATTTTGACAATTTCAATTTTCCGTTTTTAATAACAGCATAATGACCTGCTGGAAATTTTGATATTCCGGTATAAATAGTATATGGTTCGGGAATATAACCTAAATAGAGATAATAATTTATAGCTTCTTTGTTAAGGCAAATATTATTACTCACCACCCCAACTGCTTTTAATGATTTTAGTTCGGAAGCGAATGCCCAGTCGTTGTTTTTATTATAAAGAAACAAAGGTTTAATACCAATTCTATCGCGGCACAGAATCAAAGCTTTATCTAGTTTATCATAAATTGCTATGGCAAACATACCACAAAGTTTATTAAAAACAGCTGTACCCCATACTGCAAAACCTTCTAAGACGACTTCTGTGTCGGAATATGTTTTAAATTTAATATTATGTTTTTGTTCCAGTTCATTTTTCAGTTCAAGAAAATTATAAATTTCGCCATTAAAGACAATAACATATTTGCCACATGAAGACTGCATAGGTTGGTTAGCCGAATTTGACAGGTCAATAATACTAAGGCGTTTGTGGGCGAGGCCTATTTCGTTTTCATGAAAGTACCCTTCGGCGTCTGGTCCGCGGTGTTTAATAGCGGTGGCCATAATGCGCAGGTGCTCAGCAAAAAAAGACTTATTTTGAGAAAAGTAACCGGCTATGCCACACATAGAAGAAGTTTAGAGTTTAGAGTTAGGAGTTTGGAGTTTGGGATCGTCCCAATATTTATCGGGAGCTATAGGGGGTAGGATTAGTTTTTGGATCAGGGTTTCAAGTTTTTCAGGAGAAAGTGTAAACGATTTTTCAGGCGTTAATTCCGAGCCAATTATGACATCGTAAGAAATTCCCAAAGTTAATGAAAGCCAATAATACTGGCAGGCAATTCTATCGGCAGGCATAATTTCGGCAAACTTTACTTTTTCGTGATTTGAAAAAAGAATATTTGTGTTACCTGCTCCATGAACTGCAATAACAATTTCTGCTTCTGAAAAGGTTTCAAACTGTTGCTCGAACGTCATACCGGAAGTATCAATAATTACAAATTTATATTTTTTAAGAATGGGTTCAATTACAGAAAAGTTTTTCAAATACCGACCGTCTTTGTAAGGGCGGTTTAAAAAAATTCTCTTTACCGGTTCAGTTTTGTGGTTTTTAATTAAAGTTAAGGTTTTAAGCCAATAACTTTTGTTGTACGGAAAGCATTTTAAAAGAAAAATAGTATTTACATAAAACCAATCCGTTTTTTTTTGAATTATCCAATTCCAACTTTGCAGTTCATTAGTTTTTAATAAATACTGGAAATACGACTTATGATAGAGTTCTTCAGGAATAATAACAGGGATTTCTTTGGAAAGATTCAATTTCTCGGCAAGCCACAATTTACTTATAACGTCCGAAAAGAAATGAAAGTAGTTCAAACCGGCAGTATTATCAAATAAAATAGCTTGTTCAAATCTGGTTACTCTTTTAAATAAAAGCCTGAATATCAGGTAATTTTTCAAAGATGGTAAAATATAAAAATTAGAGCGAGATTCATTAATTAAAGTTCTGAACCCTTTGACACAAATTTTATTTGAAGGTTCAATTAATGTACCATCAGATAATTTGTAAGCACATTCATGATGGTACCATTTCGTGTTGTCTTTAGCAAAACTTTTGTTTATCTCGTCATCTTCAAATTCAGGGGTTGAATTTTTAAATGGTTTTATTGACTCTTGCTTTAGTTTAATAAGAGAAGGGTGGTCAGACACTGTCCTCCAGAAACACTTATTTAAAAGGCAATTGATCTTTTGCAACATCTAAAAGAGACTTATTTAAACTTAGAATATTTTCTTAATTATTTGACTTCTAAAAATTCATCTATTATCTCACAAAATTTTGCAGCTTGGCTTTCTCTTTTAAATGAATCTATAAAAACGTTATCTGCTGAAGTTACTTCATATTTTTTATCGGTTTTATAAATTATTGACAACAATGTTTCAACAACTTCTGTTTCACTGTTACAAACAAAAGACAAAGAATAATTTTTAAGAAATTCCTCCATATAAAAATTTCCGGGACATAGTAAAATAGGCTTATGCCAAGGCAAATACTCTATAACTTTCAGAGACATCCAGCCTTTAATTTCATTGTACCCAACCATTAGAAATAAATCAGCTTGAGCCATTAATTTATATACTTCTTTCTGAGAAATACGAGGCATTATAATGAAGTTATTTGAGAATTTATCAACTATATTAAGAATTCGTTTTTCGTTTTCTGGTTCATTTAATATCCCTGGAAAAACACATTTTATTTTAAAATTATTTTCTAATAATTTAACTATCGAATTAATAAAAATTTCAATAGGCTGGTACTTATACAGGGAGCCAAGATACAAAATATTAAGTTCTTTGCTTCCACTTATTTTAGAATTGTCATTGATTATAATTTTCTCAGGATCAAAGCCGTTCATAACGACATGGCAGGGTTTCCCAACAAAATTCTTTATATGTTCAGTCCATACTTCGGTTGGGGTAATTGCGAATAAAAGATTTTTTGTCCATTTCCTTTCCAAAAAAGACTCAAATCTGAAAAGAATTTTTTCATTCAAATTTATTCTTAAATTGTTATTTATATACCTACAATTCCATTCATCTCTGTAATCTGCCACCCAAGGAATTATATATTTCTTTGACAGCAAGTATGCAAAAAGGAACAACTGAAAAGGCTTGCCGGATGCGATAATTAGTTTAATATCATTATTGTATTTCAAATAATTTTTAGAAAAGCTGTATAAGTTTGCATAGGGCATTGCAAAGGGAGTCACAGCTTGCAATAACAATTCGAAAAAGCTAAGTAAGCGCCTTATGTAAACATATTTATTATCACCGTATTTTGCATAAATCCTATCTCTCAAATTGGCTTTATAGGGCAGGTAATAAACTTCAAAGCCTTCGTTCTTTTCGAAGATTATATCTGAGCCACAGTTACCTGCCATGACTCTGAAGTCAGCGGCATTTTCCGGTGCCTGGCGAGTAACGACTACAGGGTAGTAACCAAACTTGTTAAAATATCGTGCAAAAGAAGCTAGGCGGTAGCTGCCTGCAAAATTTGAGGGGGGAAAGAAATAGGTAATGAGAAGAATTTTCTTCATAATACAAAAGTAAACAATCTTTTAAATACGAGTTTGAAGTTTGAAGTTTAAAGTTTGAAGTTTGAAATTTGGAGTTCGGAGTTCGGAGTTTGGAGTTCGGGGGAGTGCAACAAGAGGTCTAATTTCGAACTCTATACAATATAGATAACATTAATGCATTTCAATATTTATTGCCTGATAGAAAAGCTTCATTACAGCTGTAACTTATTTAAAATGAGTGGCGTCCTATTGATAAATTTTAAATAACACGCGCTATGAAAACACAATTTATCACCTTATTAATTTTGCTCAGTACTTTAATGTTTGGGCAGGGTAATCAATGGTTAACCTATAATCAAACAAATACAGGTTTACCCAGTAATTCTATAAAAGCAATTGATTTTGACGGTCCAAATGCCTGGATTGGCATCATATCGGGGCTTGCCATAAATAACGGACAAAACTGGGATGTATATAACACAGCGAACTCGGGGCTCGAGAACAACTACATCCGCTGCATTGCCATTGACAAAACAGGTACCAAGTGGATAGGCACCATCAATGGGCTTGTATCCATCAACGGCAGTCCCAACGAAAGGAGCTGGTCGAATTACAACACAAGCAATTCGGGGCTTTCTTTAAACAATATAACTGCCGTAGCGGTGGATAACAACAACAGGAAATGGTTCGGTACGTGGGGCGGGGGTGTGAGCACACTGCATAACGGAAGCTGGCAGAACTACGACATGTATAATTCTCCCCTGCCTGTCAATGGCATATACGATATTAAAGTTGACGGTTACAATACGGTTTGGATAGCCAGCCATGGCGGTGGCCTGACCCGTTTTGACGGGGACACATGGCTCAGCTATAATGCAAATAATTCGAATTTGCCCTCGGATGTCGTTTACTCCATAGACTTTGACGGCCAGAACAATATCTGGCTTGGCACCGACTTGGGACTGGTAAAATTTGACGGGGATTCACACTGGACACTATATAATTCGGGAAACACGGGATGGAATTTTACTGGTGTACTCTGCGTCAAGTATGAGGCTGCCTCTCAAAAGCTTTACTTTGGCACTTATAACGGTATGGGCATTTACGAAAACGGTGTTTTCAACTTCAAGAAGACCTCCAATTCATCGCTTGTTCACAACTGGGTATCGGTAATAAGTATAGACAGCGACGGGAACAAATGGATTGGCACACTGGGCGGCGGCCTATCGGTTTATAACGAAAACGGCATAACCATTTCTGTAATGGATATGGCATCTTTATCAGGCTCCGTTTCATTAAAAGCCTACCCTAATCCAGCCAAGGATATGATAACATTTGAATTTACAGCTAAAGAAAATAGGACTGTTACCATAAAAATTTACGACCTTACAGGCCAATTGCAGAAAGAAGCCGGTTCCATGTGCAGCGAAGCCGGTGTTCAGAGTTACACGGTAAATATCTCAGAAATGCCTTCTGGGCTGTATTATTTTACCATTGACAATGGAGAAAAAGTGCGTACCTCAAAGCTTGTAAAAATTTAATTTATCTCTGTTTGTTATTTTATCTGGCAATTTTTCCTGTATATTTGCAATCCAAAACCAGTATTACAAATTTTTAAATAAAATACCATGACAGGAAAAACATTTGCCGAAAAGGCTTTAAATGCTGCAACAGGCAGTATTGTATTCAGGAAACCGGATATTGTTTTATCGCATGATAACACAGCCAGTATCCATTCGACCTTTACCAAGATGAACGGTTCGAAAGTGGCCTATCCGGAACAATTGCTAATAGTGCTTGACCATAATGCTCCTCCCACCAATGCCAAGCTGGCCAACGATTATCACAAGATTAGAGAGATTGTTGAGAAACAAGGCATAACAAAGTTTCATGATGAAGGCAAAGGTATATGCCACCAGATTATGTCCCTATATGCGAGGCCAAAGATGATTATTGTTGGCAGCGACAGTCACACTTGTACAGCAGGAGCTTTCAATGCCTTTGCAGCAGGTATAGACAGGACAGAGACAGCCGGTTTGTGGAAACAAGGAGAAACGTGGTTCAGAGTACCTGAATCCATAAAAATAACCCTGAAAGGCCGTTTGCAGGAAGGTGTATATGCCAAAGATCTGGCCTTATGGATAATAGGCATGATTGGTTCGGATGGAGCAGATTACATGTCGATAGAGTATCACGGAGAGGGTGTAAAAACCTTATCTATATCGGACCGAATGACGATGGCCAACCTGGCTTCGGAGATGGGTGCCAAGAATGCGGTTTTCCCTGCCGACGAAGTATTGTCAGCATATCTGGGCAAAAAAGTGGAAGGACTTTGGGCTGATGAAGATGCTGTATATAAAAAGGAAATTGAAATTGACCTTGGAAGTATATTCCCTGTAGTTGCTGCACCCCATCATGTGGATAATGTAAAAGCCGTATCGCAGGTACAGGGAACTCCTCTACATCAGGCTGTAATAGGCACATGTACCAATGGCCGTCTGGAAGATTTGCGTATAGCTGCAGGCATTCTGAAAGGTAAAAAACTGCCTAAGAATTTCCAGTTGCATATCATTCCGGCATCACAGGCCATTTACCTTCAAGCCATGGAAGAAGGGCTTATCAAGCTATTTTTTGAAGCAGGTGGCAATGTGTTATCATCTTCATGCGGGCCTTGCCTGGGGACAGGCCAGGGTATTCCGGCAGATGGATTCAATGTGATTTCTACAGCCAACAGAAATTTTAAAGGACGCATGGGGAACAATTTATCGCAAATTTATCTGGCTTCGCCAGCTACAGTGGCTCACTCTGCACTTAAAGGCTTCATTACTGACCCACGCGGCGAAGGTTACAATGACGTATTCCCCTATGCCAAGGAACAGAGCAAAACTGTGGAAGTAAGCAAGGAACAAGACAGGTATGCACAGCAGGTATGGAATTATGCCGATGTTGACAATCTTAACACTGACCAGATGTTTGCCGGCAATTTAACATATAACATCAACAGTTCCGAAGGGGATAAAATAATGCCTTATTTGTTCAAAGGGTTTGACGACTCCTTTGCTG
>JAKIYU010000140.1 GCA_022708385.1 Bacteroidota bacterium
CCTTCCACTTCGGGGGTATTCTGCCACTTTATCATGGTTTGCCTTACCACATCGAGGTATTTTTCGTGAAGCACCTCATCGGCCTGTATATAAAAAGCCCAGTCGGCTTGGGGATTGATGGCCCTTAAGGCCTTATCGGTTTCGGCTGCCAGCACGCGCCCTCCCTCCCTGAGCGATTCATCCCAAACAGTATAAACAATTTTGATTTTAGGGGAATCAATGCTCTTAATTAGTGCTTCTGTGCTATCATCGGAATTGCCCAGTGCAACAACAAACTCATCGCACAAAGGCAAAACGGAAGCAATGGATTCCACCACAGGATAATCGTATTTAACAGCATTGCGTATAAAGGTAAAACCGCTTACAAACATTATCTGACCATTTGTGAAGCTAAACCCGTATAGTTCGATGGGGTAATCTTCTTGAGATACGTTTTCATTTTTTTGTTCACATCGAGTGAATCAATAAAGGCATGCATCTGTTTCTGCGTTATTTTGTGTCCGGTACGGGTCAGTTCTTTTAACTTTTCGTAGGGTTCGGGATAGGCTATACTCCTTAACACTGTTTGAATGGCTTCGGCAACCACAGCCCAGTTGGCATCAAGGTCCCTGCTCACGACAGTTTCATTAAGAGAGAGTTTCGCCAAGCCTTTGCTTAGCGATTTAAG
Source organism: Bacteroidota bacterium (assembly GCA_022708385.1). GTDB lineage: Bacteria > Bacteroidota > Bacteroidia > Bacteroidales > PXBB01 > JAKIYU01. Next base: position 668 of record JAKIYU010000140.1, read on the forward strand.
AGCAATAAGTGTATGGGCCAAAGGCACACCTGTATTTCGTAACACAGTAGAATCAGTAAGGTCTCTTTGCAGGCGCGACACGGGTAACTTTGCCGAAAGGTGCTCCAATAAGGCATTTGCCAAGCCAAGATTGCCTTCGGCATTTTCAAAATCAATAGGATTCACCTTGTGGGGCATAGCCGAAGAACCCACCTCACCCTTTTTGACAGCCAGGCTGAAATAATTCATTGAGATATATGACCAGATGTCTCTGCTCATATCTATCAGAATAGTATTCAAACGCTTAACCGCATCAAATATAGCCGCCAGATTATCGTAATGTTCAATTTGCGTGGTTACCCTGCTGCGGTTAAGTTGCAGTGTTTTATTAACAAAATCATCAGCAAAAGCTATCCAGTCAATTCCGGGATAAGCTGCGCAGTGGGCATTAAAGTTACCGGTAGCGCCGCCGAATTTGGCAGGAACGGGAATAGATTTTAATTGGGTCAACTGTATTTGCAGGCGTTCGGCAAATACGCGTATTTCTTTGCCCATGGTTGTGGGTGAGGCAGGCTGGCCATGTGTATATGCAGGCATGGAAATGTTTTTCCATTGTATCGAAAGGTATTGAATGGTTTCAATTAAAGATTCAAAAAAGGGTATTATAACCAATTGCAGGGCATCTTTCAGCATCAACGGTTGGGCCGTGTTATTTATATCCTGTGACGTAAGGGCAAAATGAATAAACTCTTTGTATTTTTCCAATCCTGCCTGTTCAAAAGCCTTTTTAAGATAATATTCCACCGCTTTAACATCGTGATTGGTAACCGCTTCAATCTCCTTAATAATCAGCGCATCTTTCTCTGAAAAGTCGGCATAAATTTCCCTGATTCTTTCAATGGTGTTTTTATCGGGGGGGATAAAACCGGGCAAGGGTAAACGGCATAAAGCGATAAAATATTCAATTTCGACAAAGACACGGTAACGAATCAGTGCATACTCCGAAAAAAAAGGTTGCAATTCTGCAGTGGCTTTGTTATAACGCCCATCAACAGGCGAGATAGCGGTCAGAGGTGTTAGCGACATTTTAATAATTTTGCAAACGAAGATACGGTTTTTTTTAATGCTTTGCATCAGCACATAAAAAAAGCTGTCCCGCCATAAGCAGGACAGCTTTTCAAATAAGATTCAGGAATATTACCTAGAAGCCACAATCATACGTTTGGTATAAGAGCGGTTGCCATTGCTTATTTTGTAGAAATAAATTCCCTGCGGCATTTCAGAAGCATTAAAATTGATTTTATTCAAGCCTTTCTGAGCTTTAAAAGGTTCATTATAAACGACTTTACCAATCATATTAAAAACTTCTACATTATAAATACCATTAACATCTGAGTTAAAAGATATTTCGGTGTTGTGGATAAACGGATTGGGGTTATTCTGGTAAACTTCGAAATTTTTACCTGTGTTTTCCTGGATACTGGCCTGGGTAGAGTCGATAATTATTTTATAATACGACAGTGTAAAAGGAACCGAAATACCGGAAGCATAACCCATTAAGTTAATTGTAAGGGGATATGTACCAACGGTGTTGTTTTGCCCAGCTATGAGCACACATCCAGCAGTACCACCCGGCCAGTAGCCTGAAGGCCTGTTGGGAGTATAAGTAAATCCTGTTGGTAAACCTGTAAAACTCACAATCCCTATTGAATCAATTGGAACAGTATATCCACTGATGTTAGTATCGGCAGGAATTAAGCAAGTCATTGTGGTTTCATAGTAAACATTTGCATAAGCATGTGGCAATCCTGTTGCACTGTCGGGATAAATACCAGGATTGGTGTAAGCAGGATTAGGAGTACATTGGCTGATAGCCACTGAAATTCCCAGAAAAGGGACAATAATTAAGGAAAGTAAAAGTTTTTTCATCATAAATAATTTAGTTAATATTCAATATGCAAATATATAATTTTTTTTGATTACATATATGTTAAATATAAAAAAAAACTGCCTTAAAAATCGGAGTTCTTAAGGCAGCTTTTAAAAGTCGGGTTACTATTCTCCCGATTTATTCTCTGAATCAGTATTCTCGGCTTTTTTGCTCATTTTTTTAAGCTTTTCTTTTGCCGTATTTTTTTCTGATTCTTCGAGTTCGTTTTTCAGGTTGGAAAGCACTGATAAGTCGCCAAGTGTCGTTTTTTCGATATTATCGGAAATTTTCTTGACATTTTTTGCCGTTTGCTTTTCCTTTACCATATTTTCGGCTTGTTCTTTAGCTTTAGTTTCGTTGGCTATATCCTGGTGGAATTTGGTATGCGAAACAATGATTTTCTTTTGCTCCTTGGCAAATTCAATCACTTTAAACTCAAGTGTTTCATCAATTTTGGCCTGTTTGCCGTCTTCCTTAACAATATGACGCAGGGGTGCAAAGCCTTCGACGCCGTAGGGAAGCGAAACAATAACGCCCTTGTCGCCCTGGCTTACAATGGTTCCCTGGTGAACGGAATCAACTGTAAATACCGATTCGAACACATCCCACGGATTTTCTTCGAGTTGTTTGTGGCCGAGGCTTAACCTCCTGTTTTCAGTATCAATTTCGAGAACTATCACTTCAATCTGGTCATCTATCTTGGTAAATTCGGCAGGATGCTTAATTTTCTTCGACCAGGACAGGTCAGAGATATGGATAAGGCCATCAACACCTTCTTCAAGTTCTACAAAAATACCGAAGTTGGTAAAGTTACGCACTTTGGCTTTGTGGCGAGAGTTAACAGGATATTTTTCGGTAATATTGGCCCATGGGTCGGGAATAAGCTGTTTGATGCCAAGTGACATTTTTCTTTCTTCTCTGTCGAGGGTAAGGATAACGGCTTCCACTTCGTCGCCCACTTTAAGGAAATCCTGTGCCGTACGCAGATGCTGCGACCACGACATTTCGGAAACATGGATAAGGCCTTCAACACCGGGAGCAATTTCGATAAATGCACCATAATCAGCAATAACAACCACTTTACCTTTAACTTTGTCGCCCACTTTAAGGTCGGCGCTCAGGGCATCCCACGGGTGGGGTGTAAGTTGTTTGAGGCCGAGAGCAATACGTTTTTTGTTGTCGTCGAAATCGAGAATAACCACGTTTATTTTGCTGTCGAGCTTCACAATTTCTTCGGGATGATTGATTCTTCCCCAGGACAGGTCGGTAATATGAATAAGACCATCAACACCACCCAGGTCAATAAACACACCATAAGAAGTGATGTTTTTGACAGTTCCTTCGAGGATCTGGCCTTTTTCGAGTTTCGAAATAATCTCGGCTTTCTGTTGTTCAAGTTCGGCTTCAATAAGCGCCTTGTGCGATACCACCACATTTTTGAATTCGTGGTTAATTTTAACCACTTTAAATTCCATGGTTTGTCCCACAAACACGTCATAATCCCTGATAGGTTTCACATCAATCTGTGAGCCAGGGAGAAAGGCTTCGATACCGAATACATCCACAATAAGGCCGCCCTTAGTGCGGCATTTGATGTAACCATTAATAATTTCATCATCTTCGAGGGCTTTGTTTACCCTTTCCCAGGACCTCAGTACGCGTGCTTTTTTATGCGATAACAGCAGCTGACCGGTCAGGTCTTCCTGGCTTTCGACATAAACTTCTATCTTATCTCCAATTTTAAAATCGGGATTGTATCTGAGTTCTGAAACCGGAATAACACCATCGGATTTAAAGCCAATGTTTACGACAACTTCTCTGTTGTTTTTGGAAACTACGGTACCTTCAAGTACTTCGTGGTCACCAATGGCATTGAGTGTTTTGTCGTAAAGGTCCTGCATCTTCAATCTTTCTGCTTCGGGATATTTTTCCTGTTTTTTCCCGATAGAATCCCAATCAAAATCGTCAAGAGGCTGAACATTGGCATAGTTTACAGCTTCTTTCCTTCCTGATTTTTCTTTGTGCTTTTTTTCTTCCACTGGCGCGGCATCTTGTTTTTCAACAGTTACAGTTTCAGCAGGTTTTTCTTCGGTAGTTTCCTGATTGCTTTCCACAACGTTTTCGGGTGTATTTTTTACCTCGTTTTCATTGTTTTCGGCTTCGTTTGTTTTTTCAACTTCTTCGTTCATTTAGTTTTTTTCTGTGGTTTCCTTGCTTTAATAAATCACAAGTTAACCTGGTTAATACTAGGGTTAATTAAAATGGGGTGCAAAATTATAAATAATAAATGAAAATAAAAAGCTGATTTTTAATTATTTTCGTACTTTTTGTACAAACTCTTCCACTTCTCTAACGCCGCCCTGATAGATAAGGTATCCGTTATAGGGTTCGCGGGGTGTAATTTCGTCATTCACAGGTTTCAGCATCAGCTCTTTAACTTTTTCGAGGTCGTTGGTCTGGCCGAGGGCCCAGCCCAGTTTGATATAAGCCACTTCGGGCAGCATGTTGGCAGCAGGTACCACGCCCATAGCCATAAGGTCGCGTCCGGTATCATAAACGAACATGTGTACATAGCCCCATAGTGTCTGTACAGTCATATACACAGCCACACCTTTTTCGCAGGCTCTTTTAAGAGCCGGATACAGAAGTTTGTTTACATGGCCTAGCCCGGTTCCAATTATAACAATTCCTTTATAGCCGTTGTCCACGAGCGAATCAACCATATCGGGCTGCATGTTGGGGTAATAATAAATCATGGCGACCTTTTCTTCGAAATAGGGCAGTATTTTTACTTTATTATCCTTGCGGCGGTGGTTATATACAGGTTTTATCGGGACAACGCCTTTTCGTGTTACAGTAGCCACAGGTGTATCGCCTATTGTACGGAATGTTGAACGGTACGAAGAGTGCATCTTTCTAACTCTTGTGCCACGATGTAAGAAACCGTATTCATCGGAAGTTGGGCCAAACATGCATACCAAAACTTCAGCTATATCGCCATGACCGGCGGCGGTGGTTGCATGCATCAGATTCAGGGCGGCATCGGAGCTGGGACGGTCGGACGACCGCTGTGACCCTACAAGAACGATAGGTACAGGTGAATCCTGTACCATAAAGGTTAGAGCTGCTGCCGTATGGTGCAGGGTATCAGTACCATGGCCTATAACAATGCCATCAATGCCGTTTTCAATTTCTTTACCAATGGCAATAGCCAGTTTTTTATACTGTTCAGGCCCCATATTTTCGCTGAATACGGCAAAGAGTTTTTCAGTGCTCAGGTTGCAAATTTCGGCAAGTTCGGGTACAGCCCCGTATAATTCTCCGGGCGAAAATGCAGGTATTACGGCACCAGTCCTGTAGTCGAGACGGGAAGCTATAGTGCCGCCTGTACCAAGCAATTTTACTTTAGGCAGGTTTTTGGTAAAAGGAAATTCTTTTTCGGGTATTTTGTAATTGGCTTTCTTGTAGCCTGTCTCTGTCATATCAAGTATGGTATCGGTATCTATCCCTACATTGTAACCGGTCACAATTTTAATAACTATATGTTTATCGTCATCGTTCACGGCGCGTGGCAAAACGGTACCATTGAAATTACCTCTGGTGGTTGTAATAACAGCTTGTCCCCAAACCCTTACATTAAATTTCTTCAATACTTCGAGGGCACTGCCTCTATATCCCTGAAAAAAATCTTCACTCATGATATTTAAGTTTACAGTTTATATTTTAATGATTTTCTTATATTTAACCTGATTATTGGTTTTAATTTTACAAAAATACACACCTGGGGACAAGTGCGCCATATCAAAGGTCACCAATGCCCGTGTTTGGTTATGAAGTACCTTTTTCTGCAGGCTTACGGTTTTATTTTCTGTAGTAACTATGCTTATTTCAGCCACTTCATCCGCTCTCCCGTTAAGCATAATGTTAAGTTGTGTTGTTACGGGGTTGGGATACACATTCATTTGCGGCTCATCAACCTGTGGAGAGGTGCCGGTGATAAGGTTATGCCAGAGAAGCATAGCGCAGGAAACCTTTGTCACCTCGGCACAATAGTCTATATCAATAGAATCGTAAATATCCGATACTGTGTGGAAGGTACTGTAAAAATCCCATTCCTGATAAAAAACAGCATCGTAGCCTTTGAGATAAAACGGATAACTGTCGGAGTACGCAATAGAGCCGGTGGCTGTATCGGTTGTAAGGGTGGTAAAATCCTGTGCCAACTGGGCTGTCAGGTTTACAATCCACCAGGTGTTGGGGTACATCTGGATGC
>JAKIYU010000141.1 GCA_022708385.1 Bacteroidota bacterium
CATTGAAGACGGGGAGTACCTTTTTACATTGCAGAATTTTATCAACAAGCGGTTTAAAATTGAAAAGGGAAGCAGGATAAGCTGGTCGGGCGACCCCTACATGGCCATTACTGATGTGGATGCTATTTACAACCTGCGTACGCCTTTGTACGACCTTGTTTTTTCGGTTGACAGTTCAGAAGAATATAAAAAACGCATGCCGGTTAATTGCATCCTGGGCATGAACGGCAATTTGTTTAATCCTGATATATCTTTTAAAATTGATTTGCCGGGAGCCGACGAAAAAACAAAGAACATGGTCAACACCCTGATAAATTCCGATGCAGAAATAAACAGGCAAATGTTTGCTTTGCTGGCTCTTAACAGATTTTTGCCCCCGCCTAACCTTAACGAATTTTCAAATATTGGCATTGGTACTGGTCTTGAAGCCACCTCAACAGAGCTTCTATCGAATCAGCTCAGCAACTGGTTATCTCAAATAAGCAACGACTTCGACATTGGCGTTAATTACAGATCGGGCAACAAACTTACCAGCGATGAAGTGGAAGTGGCACTTTCGACTCAATTATTTAACGATAGGGTAAGTATCGACGGTAGTGTGGCTAATAACAGCAGCAAACAGAATGCAAGCCAGATTGTTGGAGATGTAAACGTTGAAGTAAAACTTACGGAAGAAGGCAAATTCCGTATGAAATTCTACAACAAATCTAATGCAGTGGATATGCTTAAAAACTATGCACCCTATACACAAGGCATAGGTTTATTTTATCGTAAGGAATTCGATTCATTCTCCGATTTAATGCGCAAAAGAAAATAGTATATAACGGTTTAGATATTTTTTTGTAATTTTGTGTAAAATTGCGCTATGTATAAGGATAAACTTATAAAGGCTTGTGTAGGAATTGCAGGTAGCGGAGGGCTTGGTTCTAATGCTGCTATCGCTCTCGCCCGCATTGGAATTGGGCAGCTTATTATTGCTGATTTTGATGTAGTAAGTGAAAGCAATCTTAACAGACAGTATTTTTTCCTTGACCAAATTGGCCAAAAAAAAGTCTTTGCCCTAAAAGATAACATTGGAAGAGTCAACCCATACGTTAATGTCGAAGCTTACGATTTAAAACTTAATCCCGAATCAGTTATACGGATCTTTAAAAATTGCGATATTATAATTGAAGCCTTCGACCTTGCCGAAATGAAACAAATGATAATTGAAACTGTACTGACAGAATTCCCAGAAAAATATATCATTGCAGCTTCTGGTTTAGGGGGATGGGGACGTAACAATACCATTAAAACTGAAAAATACGACAACCTCTTTATTTGCGGTGATATGATTTCGGAAGTTTCTGATATTTGTCCGCCACTGGCACCACGTGTAGGTGTTGTGGCTAATATGCAAGCCAATCAGGCATTTGAAATAATTATGAACCTTTTTTAAAAATGTATATGAAAATTACTTTAAATAACAATATAGAAACTTTTGATAATGAATTCCTTACAGTTACAGATTTACTTAAAGAAAAGAAATTTACTTTTAAAATAATTACTGTTAAACACAACGGCCATTTTATAAAAAAGGAAGATTACGATACAACCATTATACGCGATGGTGATATTGTTGCAGCTATTCACATGCTTACCGGAGGTTAAATTATAAATGTAATTATGAGAAATATTTTCATATTATTAATTAATACACTGATTATTAGCAGTGCCTTTTGTCAATATAACGACACTATTGTTCGTTTTACGATTTACCGGGATGCCTATAGCGATGAAGCTATTTTCAAGCTCGAAAGAAACAGTACTGGTTTTTTTGACCACGATTACGGTGCCGGAAAGATGTTTGCCTCATACAATAATTACCCTCAGATATGGAGTGTAACACCGAGTCCTGAAAGTGAAAATTTATCTATTAATTCTTTCCCGTTTAACTCCAACTTTAAATCTTTTAAATTAGGCTTTAAAACAACAATAACGGATTCTTTTACACTTAAAGCCTCCAACTTCAGTAAAATTGACACCACTATCAGGTTTTACATACACGATTTAACCGCAAATAAACTGATAAACCTACGTACTGATACACAATACCGCTTCTATTCAACTGCAGCAAACAATACCACCCGGTTCAAAGTCTATTTTGCAGGTGAAACACAGTTTTCTGATGACACATTAAGCAATGGGTTACCGGATTCACTTGTAGCTTTAAAAATTAAAGACGGCACTTATGTTGTCAGCAATACGTATAGAGCTTATAATGTAAAAATTGAGCCCTGAGCCAACCTTACTATTGAAAGCGGAGGCGCCCTATATGTTAAAAACGATTTTATCGTTAAATCCGATGCCAATGCTCAGGGTTTATTTATTTGTAACGGTAGTTTTACTTATAATAAACCACCCATAGTTCAGAAATATTTTGACGATGTTACCCAGTGGGGGTGGTATGTAGCCATACCTTGTTTGGCACAACAAGCCGAGATTTTTTCCGATGCCGACGGTCTCTGGTATTTTGATGCCAACCTGGCTAAGTGGATGCCTCAAAGCACAGGACAACTTTCACCTTTTACCGGCTATGTTACCAGATACTCTGGCACTACAAGGACGCTTAATTACAGCGGAGAACTCAATAATGGCATTTTCCCTTATAACCTTATAAGAACGGCAGATTACGGAGGAAATTTCGGTTGGAATTTTGTCGGTAATTCTTTCCCATCGGCAATTGATTGGAACCTATTGACACCTGCCGATAAAGTAAACATCAACAATGCCATATATTTTCGAAAACTGGATGGCAGTGTGGCATCATACGTTAATGGCGCCGGCGTCAATGGCGGTTCTTCCATTATTCCCTCAATGCAGGGTTTTTGGGTACAGGTTACTTTAGGCCAAACAACTGGTTCTGTAACTTTCAGAAATGAGCACCGGCTTCATGCAACCCAACAACAATACAAAAATACTGTATCTGACAATATACTAAGTATTACTCTTTCCAACAGTTTATCATCCGACGAAACGCTCATACGCATTGAAAAAAATGCCACCTTACAATTTGATAAAGACTACGATGCCTTTAAACTGTATGCCGAAAATAAAAGTATACCCCAGCTTTACACATTAACACCTGTTAAAGAAGAACTCTCAATAAACAGCTTTCCTTTAAACAACAGTGCACTTGATTTACCCCTCGCCTATTATTGCAAAACGCCTGGTACACTTTTGTTGTCTTTTTCTGAAAATCCCGTTTTTTTTAATCTCTATAATGTAACACTTGAAGATTTATCTGAAAATACTTTTACAGATATATGCACCTATAAAAACTATACTTTTAATGCTGACAGCGGTTTTAATAAAAACCGGTTTATTTTACATTTAGAGCCCAAAATCAATAGCTTGCAACAGGCCATATCAGTTTCTGAAAGCCTAAATTATTACAACAATGCATTATATATCTATTCACTAAGCAATACCAAATTCAGCAATTATTGTATATATAATACTTTGGGGCAAGAAATTTCGCAAGGAAATATTAAAACCGCATCTGAAGTTTGCGTAATTCCGGTTTTACTTGACAAAGGCATCTACGTTCTACGTCTTTTTTCTAAAGAAAGTAACAAAGAAATAAAGCAGAAGTTTGTTGTACACTGATTACTTTGAAGTATATTCTGTTTTAATATCAAAATAACCAGGATAGGCAATCTGGAAGTTACCAATTGACACATAGGGTTTTGCCCTCAGTGTGATGCGCGTAGGTTGATTACCGGCTCCTGCCATGTTTAAGCCAAAATTTATCAGGCTTTGCCCGGTTTTTTCTTTGAGTACATCCCTGAGGTTGATGTTAAATAAAAGCGGATAATTAGCCACACCGCCATTGGGCGCAATTTGCAACTTATTCTGTGTGGTTCCTTGTACCATCTGAATATCATCAATTAATAAAATCCAATCAAGCTTGTTGAGAGTGCCCTGCACAGGGTTTGGATTTTTCACATCCACATTCAGGGTAAACTGCAGGGGAAAATTATTCTGCGCCACTGCTGCCATAAGTTTGGCTGCATCCATTACACTGAAATCACTTAACGATTTTTTATTTTGCACATCGAAGCCTGCCAGTTGAATATTTTCAATACTTTTGAGTCGAAATTCGCATTTGGCAAAGTTGGTCATTTCTTTGAGTTGCCTGCACGATGATAACGCTATAGCTATTATCAAAACGGCAATAATAGGTCTTGTTTTCATGATGGTTTAAATATTAATAAAAAATTCTATTTTGAAAAACGTAATTTGTGTAAAATTAGTTTTAAATACTATTCTTTTTTAACAATATTAATTATCCTTTATATTTGCACCAAAATTCAAAATACTTAAAATGATAATAAGATTGTTCATTTTAAAACCAGCATTTATTACAGCACTTGTAATATTTACAATTTATCCGGCTTTTGCTTCAGAAACTATAAAGGGTAAAGTTATTATGGATACCACTGGAATTAAAATCATTAAAGTCTGGGGTACTCATAAAGAGCGTGGCTTTGCCATGGGTTACCTGTTGGCCGAAAACATAAGGGATATCTACAAGGGTTATATGGAACCCTTTTTGGGTAAATATCATGAGATAATAAAAAAACACATTGTCGTTGAGAAAGTAATTAAAATTGATAAAATTTTCCACGATGAGGCCGAAAGCATGATTCTGGGGATGAAAAAAGCGGGAGTTATCATAGATAATTTCGATGCCTATAATATACTTTTATCCAATGCTTTTCTCGACCTGCTTGGACTGTCTTCGCTCAATGAGCTTCGCACATTACGCAATGAGCATGGATGCTCTACCCTGATGAGCTGGGGTGAAGCCACAAAGAATACAGACCTTAAAGGCAAATCGATAGTAACACGCCATCTTGACTGGCCCGCCAATAAGCATGTTATACGCAATCAGGTGATTATTTTTCACAACCCTTCCGAAAAAAACGAGCAAAATTGGATTATGATAGGTTTTGCTGGGCAAATATCAGTTTTATCAGGGATTAACAAAAGCGGTCTTTGTGTTTTTCTGCACATGCTCAGCGATTATGAAGAAAAAAACATCCCGCTACCTATTAAACCTTTTGAGCCGTTGAGCTTTACTTTAAGGCGCGCTATTGAAAGAAAAGATTACAATAATGATGGCAAAAACAATATAGAAGATGTAAAATCTGCACTAAATGAAAACAAGCAGGGCTATGCCGAAGGATTTATAGTTACTATGTTAGGGCCTACACAGAAAACCGACTCTCTTACCGCTGCCGTCGCCGAATTAACTCCAACCCCACCCTATATTGTTTACAGAAGCAATAACGACGAGGATATGTTAAACGGCTGCAATCTCTATGCGGCGAATTCTTCTATAAAAAGGTTAAACAAACGAAATTACTGCAAACGGTATTCAGCTGTATCGCAAGCAGTTGGAGCCGGGTTAAACATGAGCAGCAGCAAATGCTGGGCAATTATGAAGAAATACTCCAGGCTAACCAATAATATTCAGTTTATTCAATATGTGCCGCAGCAAAAAATTCTGCGCCTGAGCATTTACAGGCATGGACACCCTGCTAGCGAAAATAAGCCGCAGGTTTTTTATTTAAAAAACATTTTTTAAAACAGTATGGCCTATCAGAAAGCGGTAATTTTTTCCTGAGCGGTACAGGCAACGCATTAAAAGGTGCCATGAAAATTGCCTCAGTGAGCGCCGGGAAGGGTGTAGAAACTGACATTGTTTCAATCGACCGCCTTAAAAATCCTAAAACAAGTTACATCAACAGTTCTGAGCTTATAGGCTTATGCTACCCTACACACGGGTTTAGTCTGCCCTGGCATATGCTGCGCTTTATTTTAGCGATGCCAACGGTTAAGGGCAAACATGTATTTTTGTTGAATACACGGGCAGGTTCCATGTTATTTGGCCTGCACCTGCCGGGTATAAGCGGTATTGCACAATGGTTGCCCATGCTAATACTTTGGGTTAAAGGTTATAAAATTCGTGGACTCCTTCCCCTCGACATGCCTTCAAACTGGATTTCGATTCACCCTGGCTTTCCCACGCGTGTGGTGAATAAAATTACCCAACGGTGTATGTACCTTTGCGAGCGGTTTACAGAAAAAATTTTAAGCGGCAAAACATTTTACAGGCCTATGGCATTTATTTTTATTCCATTAGACCTCTTCCTGATACCTGTGTCCCTGGGATATTTACTTATAGGTCGTTTTTTTATGGCCAAAACATTTATAGCCGATTATAAATGCACCAACTGCCGGATATGCATCCAGAATTGTCCGGTCGAAGCCATAAAAGTTAAATTTGGCCACCCTTACTGGACTATCCATTGTGAAAGCTGTATGCGCTGTATAAATTTATGCCCCGAAAGGGCTGTTCAAACAGCTCATGGTTATGTGGCGCTTGTGGTATTTGGGTTTATGTACATCCATTTTTTCAACATGTTTTCAACCTACTTCATGCAATATATACAAACAGACCTTTCTATTATTGATGGTTTAATGGAGATGACAGTATTTACAGTGCTCGCAATACCCTTCATGTTTATTTCATACTACTTTGTTGCTTGGTTGCAAAAATTCAAATTCCTTAGTGCCGTTTTCAGGATGACTTCATTTACATTCTATTGGAAACATTATATGGCTACCGGTTTTAAAGCAAACGATTTTATAAAAAGCAGGGAGAAAAACCAAAATTAAAATCATTCTGCTGTTAAAATTTGTTAAGCACCGGCCTTTAAAAAGAACAAAAATCATT
>JAKIYU010000142.1 GCA_022708385.1 Bacteroidota bacterium
CTGAGTTTAACAATTTCCACATTGACAGGCTTTTCTATAAGCTCCATGCCGGCAATGCATTGGTTAATTTTTTTATCAAGCAGTTTACCCCAACCATCGCGGGATAGCTGAATTTTAGTGAGTGTTTTTCTGTAGGCATTAAATTGATTAATAGCTTTTTCAAACTCGTAATTCAGGTGGTAAGCCTGTGCCAGCAGGTAGTTAATATCGGGGCTTATACCTGGGTCTAATTGAAGCGCCCTTTCGAAATAGGGAATTGACTTTGTTCTTTCAATAGTATTAAAATAGCAAATGGCGATTTTAAAGTTTAATTCGGCATTAGCTGGGTTGAAATTAAAGGCCTTGAGGTATTCCTCAAGAGCATATAGGTACATTTGCTTGCCTATGGCATCGTCTTTATCTTTCTGGTCTCTTATAGCACGCAGATTTTCGGCTTCATAATACTGCTTGTCACCTTCTTTTATCTGTTTAAGAGCAGTTTTAAGTTCTTTTTTGGCATGAGGAAAATTTTCCTTGGTAAATGCAATATTTTGATTTTGAGCATCTGCAAATAATGTAATTACCGAAAAGGTCAGGACAAAAAAGGGAGATTTTATAGCTTTAATCATTTGTTAATAAGAGATTAGAAAAATAAATCAAACAAATTGTATTTTTAAAATTTTCAAAAATACCAAAAATTTTGATTAATGAAATATTATTTATGTATATAAGGCAATCTTTTTACCTTAGTATTAACTCCAGGCAGGTAAAAACGCCAAAGACAAGGCTGCCGATACCATTGTTGATGAAAAATGCACTGTTGATTTTTTCCAGACCATAACGCAAAACCAGGAAATGCTGAAACAGTATTAACAGCGAGAAAATACCTAATCCAATAAAGTAAACTAAGGCTTTACCAGGTAATAATAGCCCAAAGTTAATAAGCAGTATAAGGCTTATAATATGAACAACGAATGCAAGTATGCGGGCACCCCTGTAACCCAGAAATGCGGGCACCGACCTGAGATTGTGAGCCCGGTCGAAAGCAATGTCCTGTAAGGCATAAATAATGTCAAAACCCGCCACCCATAAGAGTACAGAGAACGACAGCAATAACGGTTGAAAGTCAAAATGATTGCATACCACAAGATATGCACCAAGAGGCGCAAGAGACAAAGCCAATCCTAAAAAAAAATGACTTAATACTGTGAACCGCTTCGTATAACTATAGCCAAGAATTACCAGCAAAGCCACCGGCGACAAAAAAAAGCACAAATTATTAATAAAATAAGTCGTTACTATAAATAAAAGGGCGTTGAATAAAGTAAAACTAAGAACGGCATTGTAACTTATTATTCGGGCAGGCAATTCCCTGTTGCTTGTTCGTGGGTTGAGTTTATCGAACCGGTTATCTGTTAGCCTGTTGAAAGCCATGGCCGCATTGCGGGCAAATATCATGCAAAGCAACATCAGCAGCAGCAATCGTAAACTAATGCCATCTCCGCAATCCTTTACACCCAGAAAAAAACCACTCACGGCAAAAGGCATGGCAAAAATGGTATGGCTGAATTTGACAAGAGAAAGATAATTTTTTATTTGACTGAAAAGTGTCGGCATAAATTTGAAAAGAATTTTTAAAAATCAGATTTTTTTTTGAATGCAATTCTTTGGGCAAGCAAGTAAAATAAATAACCGCATAAAAAGCCCCAGATAGCACCGCATAAAACATCGGCAGGGTAGTGAACCCCAAGGTAAATTCTGCTGTAGCCTATAAGGGCAGCACAACAAAAAATAACAATTGTTAATATCAGATAGGGTTTCCTGAGGCAGAAAAAAGTATAAGTTGCCACAGCAAAATTGTTTGCAGCATGTGAGGAAATGAAGCTGTAGGCCCCGCCGCATTTATTTTTAACGAGGTGTACAAGTCCTTCCAGTTCAGGGTTATGGCAAGGGCGCAAACGCATAAACACATTTTTAAAAAGATAAACAGAAGTAAGGTCGCTTACACTCACCAGAATAACGGCAAACAGCAGTATCCATACGCTTTTTCCCCTGTATTTCTTAATAATCAGGTAAATTATCAGAAGGTATAAAGGTACCCATGTAATGGTTTTGGATACCCACCACATAATAATGTCGAAAAAATCGGAATGTAAGCCGTTAATGAAAAGAAAAACTTCTTTATCCGTATTTGTAAGAAAATCAATCATAAATCAGGCTTCAAGAGTTTTCATAATCAGATCTTTCAGCTCATCAATACCCTTGTAAGCAACCGAAGAAATAAAAACACACGGGATTTCGGGTAGCTTTTTCTGAAGTTTTTTTAGCTCTTTTTCGGGCATGAGGTCTGTTTTGGTAATAGCAAGCAGTCGTTTTTTGTCCAGTAGCTCCCTGTTATACAGTTTCAATTCATTAAGCAGGGTTTTGTATTCTGTTTTAATGCTATCACTGTTACAGGGAATTAGAAAGAGTAGTAAGGAATTGCGTTCAATATGGCGCAGAAAGCGTAACCCAAGGCCTTTGCCTTCGTGTGCCCCTTCAATGATGCCAGGGATATCTGCCATAACAAACGATTTATAATTTTTGTACGAAACGATACCCAGATTGGGGGTAAGGGTAGTAAAAGGGTAATCTGCAATTTCGGGTTTAGCGGCTGATACTACTGACAACAGGGTTGACTTGCCTGCATTCGGAAATCCAACCAAACCCACATCAGCCAATATTTTAAGCTCTAAAATTTTCCATTTTTCCTGTCCCTTTTCGCCCGGTTGTGCATAGCGGGGGGTCTGATTGGTGGCCGTTTTAAAATGCTGGTTGCCCTGGCCGCCGCGACCGCCATGCAACAGTATATATGTTTCACCATCTTCGGTAATCTCGTGTTCCACGAGGCCTGTTTCTTCATCTCTGATAACTGTGCCCAGGGGCACTTCCACCGTTATGTCCTTGCCATAGGCACCTGAGCGTTGTGCTTTAGCGCCGTTTTCACCATGTTCTGCAATCAGGTGTTTCTGATATTTAAGGTGAAGCAATGTCCACAACTGCTTGTTGCCTTTTAAAATAATATGGCCGCCACGTCCGCCATCACCGCCATCGGGACCACCCCGTGGCACATACTTGGCGCGCATCAGGTGTGCCGAACCTGCGCCCCCGTTACCCGAACGGCAACAGATTTTTACGTAATCAATAAAGTTGGATGCCATGAACTAATTTTCTGCAAAATTAGGATAATTTGCCAATTCAACAGCAGGGTTCCAGAACAATTTGCTAAAGTTGGTAATTTTGTCGTTAATGACCTCAATGCCTTCATTTTCTAGTAACTGTTGCATGATGTCGGGGCCACCAAAGTGCCTTTTGCCTGACAAGATACCGTTCCTGTTTATCACTCTGTGAGCAGGCACATCAATAATATTATGTGATGCATTTAGCGCCCATCCTACCATGCGCGATGCCTGTGGGCTGCCAATAAAGGCTGCAATGGCGCCATAAGTAGTAACCCTGCCATAAGGCACCAAACGCACGACATCGTAAACCCTTTCGAAAAAGCTGTTGTTATTTTGCATGGTCATCAAGGTTAAGCCTGAAGCGCAGATAGTTTATTCTGAACCCCTTTGACGAAAACAAGGTTTCGTAGTGTGTTTTTACTGATAAAACAGGGTCTTCGGGTGCATCGGCATAAACATCACGGGTAATGTATTCAATGTTTTGATTAAGCTCTGAAAGCAGGGCTACAGTATCTTCAAAAAAAGGAATATTATCCGTTTTAAGGTGTACGGTTGCATTTGGTTTGACAATGTTTTTGTAGCGGTACAGGAACTCAGCCGAAATAAGCCTTTTGCGTTGCCTTGGTTTCTGCAACTGCGGGTCAGGGAAAGTTATCCAAATCTCATCCACTTCACCCTGAATAAAAAACCTTTCTATAAATTGAATCTGATTTCGTATAAAGGCAACATTTTTCAAGTTCGCTTCGGTAGCTGACTTACAAGCAGCGTACAACCGATCACCCTTAAAGTCCATGCCAATGAAGTTACGTTCGGGATACATAGCTGCCAGGGCAATGCTGTATTCGCCTTTGCCACAGCCTAGTTCAAGTGTAATGGGGTTATTATTGCCAAAGAATTTTGTGTGCCAGTGCCCTTTCATGAAAAAATCATCGGCATCCTGACGGTTAGGCGGTTGAAATATGTTGTCAAAGGTCAGGAGCTGTGCATATTTAAAAAGTTTTCTCTTGGCCATGCATTCATTATTTTATCTGCAAATGATCCAGGAACCCTTTTGTTCCTTGTCGTTGATGCGTTTTAATTCCTGGTCAGCGGTTTGTTTGTCGGCATAAGCGCAATAGGCTACAGTGTAAAAACCATTCTGCGGGTTGTCGAGCATAAGTGCATTGGGGTAGCCTTTGGTTTTAAGTTCATCAACATATCTTTGCCCGTTTTCCATACTTTTAAAACTGCCGGCTACGATGTAATACATCTTCGAGCCAATGGGCGCTTGATTATTGGTGTTTGGTGTTACTGGCGGGTTGTTTTTTACGGGTTTTTCTTCGATATTAACTTTTAAAGTGTCCTTTTTTAGGGCTTTGTTTAATGTGTCAACCACCTCATTAAAAGCCCCTTCGAGAATATTTTTAACGTCTTTCTTGCTGGATTTCTTTTTCTCTGACTTTTTATCGTCTTTCGCATCAATCTTGCTGTCTGTTTTTTTATCCTTTGAAAATATTTTGTCTTTTATTGAATAATACTGATTTTCGGCATAATACATGCCTTTTTTTACGTAGTCGGGGAAAACAAACCAGGAAGCTACAGCTGCTCCGGTAAGTATTACAAATATAATAAGTATTACAAGCCATGCTTTGCTTTTTCTCTTCTTTGGTGCCTGTTGTGTGGGTTCAACCTTTTCCCTTTTTATAGCTGGAGAAGTGAAATTCTCCATGCCGAATGCTTCAACTGAAAGGTTAATATCGTTGTTCAGCTCGAAGTTGTACCCACCATCTTCGTTTTTTGTAAGTACACCAAAACCTTCAAAAATGAACCTCCCAAACTTTTCAATATTAGTTCTTACTTCGGATATATAATTATTGACTATATTAATGGTTTCTGCTTTGGGTGTATTATATGTTGTACTCAGATAATTGACAAGGGTGTTATCGAAATTGGTTTCATCAGATGTAAAGGTTACCTTTTTTGAGGGCGCTTCGAATGTGTGATGAACAGGATGAATTTCGGCAGATACCTGTTCTGTGCTGAAGTAACCAAAACCAGCCAATACAACTTTATCCTGAATGGTCAACAGATATATGAGGTCTTTTTCAATATTCATGGCCAAATTTATTGGTTATTAAAATATTATAATTTGCTTGCCTTAATAAAATTTTCAACTTTTAATATATCCTCGGGTGTGTCAACGGCAAGGCTTTCGGAATCACTAAAAACCACCCTGATGCAATAGCCGTTTTCGAGCCAACGCAACTGTTCGAGTGACTCTGCTTTTTCAAGGAGCGTTGGTTTTAGATTACATATATCATCAAGTACACCTTTATTAAAGGCATATAACCCAAGATGTTTGTAAAATACCATCCCATCAGGCTCTTTTTCTCTTATATAAGGAATGGGGTATCTCGAAAAATACAGCGCTTTGCCTGCTTTATCGGTTACGAGTTTGACGATGTTTGGATTGTTTTTATCTTCATCCTCTGTTAATGCTTTCCCAAGGGTGGCAATCTGTGTTTCATTAATTTTAAAACAGGCTGCCAGCTTGTCAATTTGTATAGGGTTTATCAAAGGCTCATCCCCCTGAATATTTATTATAACATCAAATTCGTTATGAGGTGATAATTTTTTAGATGCTTCAAGGCAACGCTCAGTGCCCGTACTGTGATGTTTCGATGTCATCACGGCCTGACCTCCGAAAGAAACCACATGGTCGAAAATCCGTTCGTCATCGGTGGCTACAATAATGTTGGAAAGGCATTTTGCTTTAAGCACCTGTTTGTAAACCCGCTGAATCATTGTTTTGCCTGCAATCAACGCCAATGGTTTACCCGGGAAGCGGGTGGAAGCATAACGTGCAGGAATAATACCCAGTATTTTCATACAGGCTTAAAAATTAGAACAAACCATGCAATTCGGCATCAATTTTATTAATAACAAAGCCAAGGTCTTCAGGTTTTTCACTGAAGTTGATGTTGTCCACATCAACAATCAGGAGGTTGCCGATGTTATAGCCATCAATCCATTCCGTATAGCGCTCGTTGAGTTTGGTCAGGTAATCAATACGTATCGAATTTTCGTAATCTCTGCCTCTTTTTTGAATTTGTGACACAAGTTTTGGCACAGACGCTTTGAGATATATAAGAAGGTCGAGTGGTTTAAGGAATGAACACATCAATTCAAAAAGCGATGCGTAATTGTCGAAGTCGCGTTCCGACATAAGGCCCATGGCATGCAGATTGGGAGCAAATATGTAAGCATCCTCGTAAATAGTCCTGTCCTGTATAACCGTTTTATTACTTTTCCTTATTTCGACTATTTGTCTGAAACGGCTGTTCAGAAAATACACCTGCAGGTTGAAAGACCAACGCAGCATATCATCATAAAAACTATTAAGGTATGGATTTGTATCAACGTCTTCGTAGTGAGCGTCCCATTTATAGTGTTTGGAGAGCAAACGGGTCAGCGTTGTTTTTCCCGAACCAATATTCCCTGCAATAGCTATATGCATATAAATTGTTTTAAAAGTGATGAAATAAATAAAAAACAAACCTAAAAAAAAATCGGAATATAT
>JAKIYU010000143.1 GCA_022708385.1 Bacteroidota bacterium
GAAAAATAATTAGAAAATATACGGAATAAACATACGGGTATTTTTTATGTACTCCCTGTAGGCTTCTCCAAAATAAGCTATGCATTCTTTTTCATCATTGCGGGCGGTAAGGAAGAGAAAGACCGTTGATAACAGAGCAAAAGGCAACAATGCCAGGGTAGTGTTTTTAAAATAGATACCCCATGTAAGCAGTATAAGAGATACATATAAGGGATGACGTATATATTTGTACACGCCTTCCTTAACAATGATTGTTGTTTTTTCGAAAGCAAACAGGTTTTTATCAGTTCGTTTACTGTTATTCTTTGTCGCTTTTTTGAGCAGAAGGAAACCTGCCAGCGCGGGATAACACGAAAAAATAAGCAGGAACCACGAAATGAGCTGTTTATACCCCAGGGGATCGGTAAACCAGTAAGCATAGTTCGATGTTAGCAGCCAGAGCATGCATTCCCAACTGAAAAACCTGTAAAAACCATGGGTTCCGGGTTTGAGAAAAAACTTGCGTGAGACCCATACCACAGGTACACTCAGAATCAGAAAAAGGATAACATTAAGTTGCATAAAACAAAAAGAATTACTGTACTATGTAATTGGGCAATTTCGATTTTTCGTTGTGTTTGTCCTGTATAAACAGCATTGGCGTTGCAATATAGGCTTTGATATGCCCGTGCATGATAGCCATATTCAGCAAAAGGTCGGCCGGCAGGCAAACGGGGGTTTGTATGTCCCTGAGTATGCCGGCACATTTGTCATTGATCGAAAATGCATGGGTGCAGTAATGTGCTCCCGCCACCATAAAATATTTATTATAGGGCCTGCAGTAAATTTTATTGATATTCTGATGCGTGGTAACAGGGAATGTGTGCAGGAAGAAGCCCCTTTTACCCTTTAACTTAAGTAAGGTCAGCATCAGGTGGGCGTACCACCTTTCTGCAAAAGAATACCAGCGGGGTTTTACGTTCATTTCATAGCCCCAGTAAATCAGGTCGGCATCGGGCGGTATATGGGCCAGCATGTCGGGGATATGCTCAAGGGCATATGGGTTCACGGTCAGGTCATCCTCAAAGACCAGGGCTTTTTTGAATTCCTTTCCGACAATGGTTTTATAAATTTCCCTCTGCCCCCAGGAGCAGGCAATATGCCCTATGGACATGGGGGCGCTTTCGTCGTAAGGATAGTACTTAAAGGCGTTGCTCTCGTCATAGACACCTTCTTTCCTGAGTTGTTCAATGGTGACATCGTTCATGTCCATGCCCATAAAAAACTCGTAACGGCATCCTTTCAGCTATTCGCTGATGCTCTGCTGGCGTTCGACGGCCCTTTTAAAGGTGAGCACATACGTTTGTTCGAAATAATCACAAAAAGTTACTAATTCGTTACTCATGTTATGGCAGATTTATTTCTTTAAGGCTGAAAATATCCAGGTTTTTATATTGTCCCAGTTTATGCCCGGTGAATGGCCGTATAAAATCCTTCTGGTAATAATCCGGGTTATTGATAATGAGATACTTTGCCCCCCGTTTTATTTCTTCCGCTATCCTGGCCGAGTCGGTGATGCTTTTGCCGAAATCGGTAACACCTTTCTGGTCCATGAGGGCCAGAGATATATTTGGGCTGGGGTCGTTGATACTGATAACCCTGTCGGTGCGTTCTATACCTAACGAACGCAAATAGGGCGTTATGCTTTCGTAAGCTATAAGGTAGGTCTCGTGATACCAATGCCACCAGCGCCAATAGTCCAGTTCGTTGGTACGGTTCAGAAATGAATATTCACTGTTTTCGGTGCGCCGGTTGTACTTAATTTCGTTCTTGACGCGTGCATAATACATATTGAAACACAGAAAGAGCAAAAAAAACAGTTTGAGCCTTACAGATTTAAGCAATGCAGGGTGGTTTTGACGTAAATACAAGAAAAATGTAAGCATAACGGCAACCACAATAATCAACAGGTTAAGCAGGTAATAATCGTGCACATCGAAGACACGATACCACAAAATCATGTACATCCCGCCTCCGGCTGTAAGCAGCAGCGACAGTGCGAGCATCAGTTTGTGGACTTTCTCTCTGAATACAAGCAAGAAAACCAACATAAAACCAGTCGAAAAAATAACCGGTATGCTGAAAAACTGATATATAAGATTTTCGTTTATAATTCGTGTTACCTGATTGATAAGGGGGTAATCCATGCGCCACACAGGCCAGATGCCCAAAAGAAAATATTCACCGTTATATTGCCTGTTGTACCAGGCAGAATAAAAATACCAGGCAAAGGTCAGAACAATTACCGTAAGCAGAGGAATTCCATGACTTATTGGTTTGGCAAACAGTTTTTCACTGTTTCTGAAACGCGCCCATCCTGTCGTTTCAACTATATAAATTACAAGAACAGCTATAAACAACATAGCAGCAGTTACTTTCAGCAAGGCACCGAATAAAAAGAAAAGGCAGGCCAGCCAAATGTTTTTATTTTTTTGATTTTCGTAAAATTTATAAAAAAACCAGGCACCGATAAGCGAAAATCCAAAAGCAGGTGTGTCGGAAATAAAATTATTTGTGTAAAAAACCAAGATGGGAGAGGTAAACAACAACAGGGTTAGCATTAACGCCCAATGTGTGTCCTGAACAACCTTTTGGAATAATTTAAAAAGGCATAAAAGACCCAGAAATACAATAAAAATATTTATCCCCCTGAAAATCCAGGCCTTTTGTCCGAAAATTTTCCAAAGTTGCGCTACAGTATAGTATATTATAGGAAATTCTCCAGAAGCATTACCTGTTTCGCTTTCACCAATAAAGTGAAGAGCGGGTCTGAAAAAATTACGGTTTTCTTCGTAGTAATTTACCGCAAACGACCAGCAGTCGGCCTGGCGCCACTGGTGTATAGATGTGGGTTTGTATCTTATGGTTTTGTGATAGCCATAACATAACGAAAGTGCGCACAGGCTTAAAAGAAAAACATATACACTATAGCGGGAAATATATTTTTTAAATGACATGCTGAATCCTTTTTATAAAATGTTCATCAGTTGTTCTTTAACTTTCTCCAACTCATCCTTCATCTGTACCACAAACTTTTGAATCTCAAAATCGTTGGCTTTAGCGCCCAGCGTGTTTATTTCGCGCCCCATTTCCTGTGCTATAAACGACAACTTTTTACCATTGGAAGCAACATCTCTGAGCGTCTCTGAAAAATATCCGCAGTGTTTTTTTAATCTGATTTTTTCTTCGGTAAAATCCATTTTCTCGAGATAATAAATGATTTCCTGTTCAAAACGGTTTTTATCTATTTTGCATTCGGCATCTGCTGTTAATAAAGAGGTGCGCAGTTTATTTTTAAGGTTTTCGGTTCTTTGTATCTCGAAAGGTTCAATATAAGATATCATGCCTTCAATCAGCGCCAGTCTTTTTTCCATATCTTCAAATAACATACGGCCCTCGTTCGCCCGGCAGGCATCTAGTTTGTCGGCAGCTTCTGCAAGAGCGTTCAGCAGCAAATCCTTTTCGGCATCTCCGTTTTCTTCTCTGTCCTGTTTCATGATATCAGGCAACTGCATTATAACCGGAAGTAATTCTCTGGTTTTATCCTGTGTTTCCTTTATCAGGTCAGCCAGCTCGTCGTGGTACTTGTAATAAAGCGACTTATTAAGTGTATGCGATGCAAAGTTGTCGGGGTAATGGGCAATTATATATACATCTGCTTTCCCTCTTTCGAGTTTTTGCACCAGTATATTGCGCATTTCCGGTTCCGCATCTCTGTAAATAAAAGGTGCTTTAATATTAATATCTAGTTGTTTGCTGTTGAGCGCTTTAATTTCAACGCTTACCTTTTTCCCTTTAAACTCGTAGCTGCTTTTGCCATAGCCTGTCATGGATTTTATCATAAGAGCATTTTTAATTACAAACCTACATATTTTTCATCAATTAAATAAAATGTTTTCAGAAATTACCAAGTCTGCTTATCTGGAAGGTCGCGACCCTTTCCTTCTGCTCGACCTGGAAAGGCGTGCCACCGAATCGCTTTATGTTGAAGCCGTAAAGCCCCTGTAAATATTTTTTCCCCTTCCTGCAACCTTTTGATTTTTGGGGCTGTCTTATCATCAAAAGGCATTTTTTCAATTTTTCAAAATAATAACCTAAAAACTATTTGCCATGAAAAAACTATTACTTTTTCTTGTTGCATTTGCAAGCTTTACCTTGCTGCAAGCGCAAAACCCCGATGACCTTGTCATAAGCGGGTATGTTACCAACAGCAACGGCGGGGCTATTGCCAACCACCAGGTATGTGTGTCCTCCGACAGCCTCAACCCCAACCCCTTTAACCAATGTGTGCTGACCAATGCCAACGGCTGGTACACTATTACCGTTACCAATGGCAGCCTTACTGGAGCCAACCAGACCTACAAGGTCTTTACACTCAATTGCGATAGTAATTATCTGCATCAGTACGTTTCCAATAACCAAGGAACTGTCAATACGGCTACGGTGAACTTTACCTATTGCCAGTCGCTTTGCAATGCGGCTTTTACATATCAGGTCAACGGGCTTACCGTTACATTTACCAGCACCAATTCTAGCATGCTGAACCAGCATTATTGGAATTTCGGCAACGGCACCTCATCTACTTCAGCCAATCCCAGTGTAACTTATACAGCTGCCGGCACTTATACCGTATGCCACACTTTATGGAACACCAGCTGTGCCGACACCGTGTGTATGACAATTACCGTAGGTACTACAACTAACTGCCTGGTAAGTTTTACGTACGACAGTATAGGTTTGCAGCCTAATCAAGTACAGTTCAACGGAATACTGAATTCGGGTTCTGGCACCTATGCCTGGTATTGGCACTTTGGCGACGGCACCACCGGCACCGGTCAAAATCCCCTGCATCAGTATGCCCAACCCGGCTTATACAGTGTTTGTGTTTACCTGGCACAAAACACCGGTACCATACTGTGTTCGTACTGTGATTCCATATATATCCCCGGCAACCCCACCAGCTGTCATGCAGCTTTCACCTACCAGCAAAGCGGCAACGCCGTCAGTTTTAATTCCGGCAATTCTGTCTTCCCAAGCAGCACGGTACTTTATACATGGAACTTCGGAGATGGTACCACCTCAACCATGGCGAACCCTGTTCATACGTTTACCAGCCCCGGCACATATAATGTTTGCCTTACCATAACTACCACTAATAATAATTGCACTGATACTTACTGCCAAACCATAACCATAGGACAAAGCAACTTATGCAACATCAGTTTTACCTTTGCACAAAACCCAAACGGGGCCTATGTGTTTACCCCAACATTTCCCTCGACAATATCAAACCCTCAATTCTTATGGAACTTTGGCGATGGGGGCACATCTACCCTTCAAAATCCGGCGCATCATTATGTTAATGCAGGTGCTTATACTGTTTGTCTGACTATTACCGGCGGTGGCATTTCGTGTACATACTGCGACTCTGCTTATTTCAATAACAGTACTGTAGGATGTAATGCCGCATTTACTTATCAGATAAGCGGCTTAACTGTCACATTTACGCCCACCATGCTGAATACCAATGCCAATCATTACTGGAATTTTGGCAATGGCACTACCGCGAACTCGGCCAATGCTACCGTAACATACACTGCTCCGGGTACCTATACCGTATGTCATCATGTATGGAATACCTCTTGTTCAGATACTACTTGTATTGTAATTACTGTTGGGCAAACGACCAATTGTAATGTCAGCTTTACTTATAGTACAGTAAATATGCTTCCTGCTCAGGTACAGTTTTTTGGCCAAATAACACCCAATGTCGGTGCGTATTACTGGCACTGGAGTTTCGGAGACGGAACAACGGCCAATGGCCAGCAAAATCCTGTACATCAGTACAACCAACCGGGGTATTATCTGGTATGTGTTAATATTATGCAAAGCAACGGTATCATATCCTGTTCTTTCTGCGACTCTGTGTATGTACCACAGAATCCTTCCACTCCGTGCAGCGCCAATTTCACCTATCAACAGAGCGGGGCCAGTGTTCATTTCTATACCAATACTTCGGGCATTTCTCCAAGTTTAAGTATGCATTATTATTGGGATTTTGGCGATGGCTCCACTTCCAGCCTTGTAAACCCTGTACATTCATATACCACTCCGGGAACATACAATGTCTGCTTAACAGTTATTGATTCTCTTAACAACTGTTTCGACCAGATGTGCCAAACCATTATCATCGGCAACAATACCTCCTGCCAGGCTTCTTTCCAGTTTACTTACGGTTCGCTCTACAATGTGGCTTTTTTCGGTCACTTTACCCCACTATCAACAGCTATGCAGTGGTACTGGAGTTTTGGCGATAGTACTTTTGCAAATATTCAGAACCCCGTTCACAATTATCCCGGACCCGGAACTTATCAGGTTTGCCTCACAGTAATATCGCCCAACTGCCCTGCCGTTACTTCCTGCCAGACCATTACCATACAAGGCAATACACCAAACTGCCAAGCTTACTTTACCTATCAGATAAGCAACATGAATGTTCACTTTAATGCTTTGAGCAACAGTCTTACTCCTAATCAGTTCGTGTATTATTACTGGAACTTTGATGATGGCACCAGCTCTAACCTGCAGAATCCGGTACATACCTTTAGTAGCCCCGGTACATATAATGTATGCCTTACTGTTATTGACTCGCTTAACGGCTGCACCGACCAGTTCTGCCAAAACATTGTGCTTGGTAATAATGTGC
>JAKIYU010000144.1 GCA_022708385.1 Bacteroidota bacterium
TTGCCCTTTTATTTGGCACCGAAAAAGAAGGCCTCTCTCCCTATGCACTCAATCACGCTGATGTTCATGTTAAATTTCCGATGTATGGTTTTACCGAAAGTTTTAATATATCAGTTTGTGCTGCACTTAGTTTGTTTTTTCTAACCGAAAAAATAAAAAACTTAGATTTAAACTGGCATTTAAAAAAAACCGAGATGCATTCGCTGACGATTCAATGGCTCAAAAATACCATCAAGAATGCCGATTTGCTCGAAAAAAGATTTAAAAAATTATAAATAATGTAATTTGTTTCATTTCAAATGTTTAATTTTGTCGGCTTTTATATAATAGCTTAAATTAATTATTAATAATTTTTTTAAATAAATAAATCAATATGGGTAAAGGAGATAAAAAAACGCGCAGAGGTAAAATTTTTATGGGCTCTTATGGTGTTTCTCGTCCGCAGAGAAGTAAAAAGTCAATAATAAAAGCTGCGCCTGCAAAAGCTGAAATTAAAGAAAAAGCAAAAATCAAGGTTGTGGCCGAGCCGGTTGTAGAAGAACCAGTAAAAGCAGTTGACGAACAGCTTGAAGTTATTGCAATTGAAAAAGCTGAAAAACTAAAGAAAACAGCTCCTAAAAAAGAAACAACCGCAAAAAGCGAAACAAAAAAAACAAAAACTTCTGCTGAAGATAAAGCCAAAGAAGTAAAGCCCGAAAAACCCGAAAAAGAAAAGAAACCTGCAAAAAAAGCTGCTAAAAAAGAATAGATATGCTTTTACATTGTAAACGAACGTTACACCGTCCCGCTTATAATGTCGCAAAATCGCTTGCCCCTTTCTTCGAAATTATTGAATGTGCCATAACTGGCTGCTGCCGGTGACAACAAACATATTTTATTCTCAGCTGTCAATAGTACCGCGTGTTTTACAGCCTCATCAAAATGCCGGTTATAATATATCTTTTTACCACTGTTCAGGTTTTCCATCAGTTTATAAATCCTTAGGCCTGCATCGCCTGTAAATACAATATTTCTAACACAACTTGTTGACAGAAAGCGGGCAAAGTTATCGTAATCGATATTTCTGTCGAAACCACCGGCAATAAGCGTGTCCACTTCAGCAAATGTTTTGATGGCTTCTATGGTGGCTTCGGGTATAGTGGCTATAGAATCATTGTAAAAAATCTTTCCGTTATATGTGCCGGCCCATTCAAGCCTGTGAGGTAAGACCTTAAAACATGCAAAAGCTTTAAACATATCCGCTTCGTTAATGTCAAGCAGCTTGCAGATTAACATGACAACAGCCATATTAACCAAATTATGCCGCCCTTTCAGTTGTCTTTCAAAGGTTGAAGAAACTATATAGCTTTGACCGTTATAATTAATGTGGATACTGTCTTTGTCAATATAACAACCCTTTTCAAAAGCCGTTTTCTCTGAAAAAGGCAGCAAAATTCCATGTGGTATTTCTTTCGATATATGTTTAGCAATGATATCATTGTCGGCGTTGTAAATAAAAAAATCCTTTTTATCCTGATATTGTCCGATTTTAAATTTAGCATTTTGATAATCGGTGTAACTGTCGTAATGGTCGAGATGCTCCTGGAAGATATTAAGCAAAACTGCAATATGAGGGCTTGCACTTATACATTCGAGTTGATGCGATGATATCTCATAAACGATGAGCGTATCGGGTTGAATTTTCGCAATTTCATCAAAGGGTGGTATCCCGATATTACCTACAAAAATGACTTTTTTACCCGCCTGTTTTAATGTATGTGACAGTAAGCTCGATGTAGTGCTTTTCCCTTTTGTACCTGTTATGGCTATTATCTGCCCGGCAAAACATTTCATAAAAAGGTCCGACTGGGAAGTCAAAATGCCGTCAAAGGCAATTACCTTCAGCTCCTTCATGGGGATTCCCGGGCTTTTAACCACAACAGCGCAGTTGTTGATGTTTTGAAGGTATCCGGGGCCTGTATATATGGTACAATAAGAGTCCTGTTCAATATTCAGGGGGTTATTTGGAATGACTGATTTGTCAAATATAATTATCCGTGCATCAGGCAGCAGGCTTCTCAGCAAGCGGTAAGTTGATTGACCTTCGCGTCCGAATCCCAAGATGCCTATTTTTTTATTTCTCAGAAAAGTGCTTAAATAGCTTTTCCACATAATGTTTTCAATTTTTATGGCACAATACCCAGCCTGCGTTTTAATAACCCCACATGACTTTCTTTTAAGAAATGTTGTTCGTTAAACTGTCTTAATAAGTCCTGTGGATTTATGCTGTGATATTTTTCCCACAAAGGCCCCGCTTTATAATAAGAGAGCAGATAGGGAAGCGGGGAGGATAATGGGTATTTCCTGATGGCCATTACCAGGGCTGTGTTTACTTCATCTATTGTGCCTACGCAATCAAACGGTTTTGTTTCCGATAAACCTGTAAGCTGGTCGAAATAGAGTTTTAATGTATTTTTCTGATACAGATTTTCACCGAAAATTTCCACCAGTCTTTTTTCATCAATAAACGCCGATAATAATATGTAGGTAAACAGGCATTTTGAGCAGTTGCAGCACCAGATACCCTGCTTACTTCCCGCATTACAACTTCTGAATGTGTCGAAAAACTGAGGGTGTTGACTGAAAAGGGAAGCTATCTGCAATTCGTTAAGCGGCCTTAAAAAGCTAAAATAATTGAAGCTGGGTGAAACAAATTCTTGTATGTAATTTCTGAAGTCATTCTCAAATGCGTACGTTTTGGAGTATTGGTGATTTATTTCAGTGCAGGGAATTGTAGGTTCATTAGCGCTCGATTCATTAGATAATACTATGTTTTTTCTGTTTGTCAGCGCCGAAATAATAAGACTTAAAAATGCAAGTAATGCCGAAAAAGGCGTGTGGCCGTTGAGAAACCCCTGCCTGTTTAACTCAAGCAGTTCAGGGCTTATTTCCCTAAAAGCCTTTACATATTTTGTTTCAGACTTGTCTTTTTTTATAAGGGCTGTAGGAATATGTTGCGGATTTAGAAAAAAAACGAGGTTATCCTCGCCTGTTTCCTTCAGTAAAGCATAAGTCAGGGCCGAATCCTTGCCACCACCCATAGGTATTATATTGGCGTTTATTAATGCCGGGTTTGCTATTGGAGGCATTGCATTGCCTTGTGTTTTGATGTTTACAAAAGAATCAACATCGGTAGTAATGCTGTTCAGAAAAAAAAACTCTCCCAAACCATTAAAATATATTTTTTTCCACCATGCAATCTGTGAGTCGCTCAATTGATAAGGTTTTACAATAATTTCGGGGGCGCAGGCTGCTTTCCAATAACTCAGCATTTCTATCATGCCCAGGTGAAAAGCAAGGTTCTCAATCAAAGGGGCTGACAATTTGTCCGCATGAATTTCATCATTAACCGGTATTTTAATTTCCGGTTTAAAATAAACCTTGTCAGACAAATTGAAACAAAATGTTATATTGATTTCTGTATATGTAATATTAACTTTAAAATATTCGTAAACAAAGAAAGGATAGGACTTGCGTAGTTTTATAAATGCTTCATGGTTGTTAACCCGGCTCATGCTTTGGTATTATTTTTGACTTTTTTGCTACTCAAAAGTAAAGAAGTTTTTGCTATTTAGCCTTTGAATTTAAAAAAAAACATTATTTTTATAAAGAAAATGCAAGCGTTATACACCCCATATAAAAAACCTGAAGGCGGCAAAATATTAATTGCTGAGCCTTTTCTTAAAGATGCTTACTTTAGCCGCTCTGTTGTATTGTTGGCAGAGCATAATGATGAAGGGTCTTTCGGATTAATAATAAACAAACCTATTGCAAACCTTAAAGTATCGGAAGTAATAAAGGACTTTCCCCAGTTTGATTGCCCTGTGTACCTTGGCGGGCCAGTAAAGAATGATTCAGTTTTTTATATTCATTCACGCGGAGAACTTATAGAGAACAGCACAAAGATTAACGACAATCTTTATTTTGGCGGGGATGTGGAACAAGTGAAAGAAATGATATTGCTGAATAAAATAGCGAGTAATGAAATTAAATTTTACATCGGCTATTCGGGCTGGAACCCCAAGCAACTCGAAAAAGAACTTAAGGAAAAATCGTGGCTTGTAGTGGACTGCAAAAATCACAATTTTCTTGAAGATACACCTCAGGTATTATGGAATAATATTCTTAAGAAGATGGGCAATGAATATACGTATTGGTCATTATCGCCCATTGACCCTCAATTAAATTAAAAAAAAAGAGGTTGAAATTTTCAACCTCTTTTTTTTATGCTACTGCTTAAAATTATTTTGTTTCAGCAGGAGTTTCTGTAGCTGTTGAGTCAGCAGGAGTTTCTTCACCTTCGAGGCTCATGTCATCAGCAGGCATTTCTTTTTTCTGGTCAACTAACCATTTGCCATCTTTCTTAACCATGTCTAATTTGTCAGCTTCGCCATTTGATTTGAAATTGCAAACTGCAGCTTCGCCGGTAACTTCGCATTTCATTTCTTCAATCTTCACATCTTTAATTTCAGCGTTGCCACCAAAACTTGCTAACATGTCAACAAGTTGTTGTGTGTTTTCTGTTCCTAATTTCTTAGCTTCTGCCCATTCTTGTTTTGCAATGTGGTTTAAATATTTTTCTGCTACAACTTCTGGAGTTTCTCCACTTTTGCAAGCGATTAAAGCTACTACTGCGAAAGCAAAAACGGCAATGTTTAATAAGTTCTTTTTCATTTTTTTGTTTTTTTTGGTTAATAATTTCAGTTATTAATTTACTCGCACAAAAGTAATATTATTTTTTTTGTTAATTAACATTTTTTAATAATTTATTTTAAATATTTTTTTTAACAAGTTATTAATACACCTTTAAAAGTCGCACCAGATGCGGACTAAAATTTAATGTAGTTTTAAGTTATTTCTTCATTTCAATAATTTCAAGATTATTCATGCGGTCGTGGTTTATTTCAAAGCGAATAGCAGTGCTGACCGCATGAAAACCGTATTTGCCTGCAGCCCCGGGGTTAATGTGAAGCAGCTGAAGCTTTTTATCGTACATTACCTTAAGAATGTGTGAATGTCCGCATACAAATAACTTAGGGGGATTAGTTTGAAATTCTTTAAGGGCACTGCATGAATACTTGCCCGGATAGCCGCCAATATGCGTCATAAATACATCAACAGCTTCAACGGTAAATCTATGTTTCTCGGGCAACAAAGCCCTTATATCCTGCCCGTCAATATTACCCCATACGCCTGTAACTGGCTTAAAGCGGTTAAGGGTGTTATAAATTTCGATGCTGCCCCAGTCGCCGCAATGCCAAACCTGGTCGCATGTGCCGAAAAAATTGAAAAGTTTTTCGTGCCAGTAACCATGGGTGTCGGACAATAAACCAATTCTTACCATTCAAAAATTTTAAATTAATTATATATGTAATCGGCCATATAGTCGTATATTTGTAAAAATATTTACACGATTGCAATGGTAAAGGAAAAAACAAAATCCAAAAGTAACGAAAAAGAAAATCATGGCTTCACAAAAGAAATGATTTTGCATAATGACGATTTCAATACCTTCGATTATGTTATTGATACGCTTGTTGAGGTATGTAACCACGAGCCGCTTCAGGCTGAACAATGTGCTTTTATTGTCCATTATAAGGGCAGATGCTCAGTAAAATCGGGAAATGAAGTTGTTTTATATCCAATGTGCAAAGAAATGCTTAAACGAGGGTTAACTGTAACGATAGAATAAACAGCCCGAGTATTAATCTTCTTTCTATGCCACGTCCTATATTCAGTTTGCTTATTCGCTACTTAAATGTGGTTTTAATACTAATGGCTTTTATATTTAATGTAAGAGCACAGGACACTCTTACGGTATTTCAGTATAACTTACTTTATTATGGAATAAATACGGATTTCTGTACAAGTACCAACAACAATATTACACAAAAGGAACTGAATTTAAAAAAAATCCTGCAGTATGCCAATCCTCATATTGTCTCTGTGAATGAGATGGATGCTTCGGCAACCATTGCCAACCGTTTTCTGACCAATGTGCTTAATACCAATGGCATAACTTATTATAAAAGGGCCGATTTTACCAATTCTTCCGGCTCTAATACCATGAATATGCTGTATTACGACAGCCGCAAACTGGCACTGCATTCGCAAAGGATACTTACGTCTTATTTCAGGGATATTAACATGTATAAGTTATATCACAAAAGTCCTGACCTTGCAGCAACCCACGACACCACTTTTATATATTGTATCGTGGCGCATCTCAAAGCAGGCAGCACCGACTCAGACCAGCAAACGCGAAAATTGCAGACACAATATACCATGAGCAACCTCAACACAAGCGGTGTTAATTCAAGTGTACTTATTATGGGCGATTTCAATACACAGGCCTCTTCCGAGGCATCATTTCAGAACCTGATTACCCATTCCAACCTGAACATCAGGTTTTACGACCCTGTGAATCAACTGGGTACCTGGAACAATAACAGCGCTTTTAAAAATTACCACACCCAATCCACAACGGTAAATTCAGATAACTGCCATGCAGGCGGAGGCTTGGACGACAGGTTCGATTTTATACTCATCAATAATGCTGTTAAAAGCGGCACCCATAAAGTGCAGTATATTGATGATTCCTACAGAACGCTGGGGCAGGATGGCTACCGGTTTAACAACTCGGTCATTTTTCCATCAAATGCTGACGTGCCTGTGGATGTGGCTAATGCGCTTT
>JAKIYU010000145.1 GCA_022708385.1 Bacteroidota bacterium
TGCACCGATGGTCGGGTTATTTAATGTAACGGTTTGAGTGGTATAGCCACCCGGTGACCAGGCATAAGAAGCAAAACCTGCAGGGGCTTGCATAACAACATTGTTAGAACCCTGGCAATAGCCTACACTTATTTGCATTGGCGCACATGAACATGACAGGTAAGCATAACCGTAATGCCCACCCTGATTACAGTCATAAGTGGTATATTCAACAGTTATATTTTGTCCAATATAGGCTGTAAGGTCAATTCCCACAGTTGTCCAGTTTTTCCACATAACGGAGCCGGGAGCTTGTTGAAAACCCGGAATATTGCTTGAAGAAACGACTGAATAAAATCCACAAACAGGGTCAACTAGGTTTCCAGAAGCATTAAGTACGCGTATATTGAATTTGGGCTGGTCAGAAGAGGAATGTCCCGGGTCTTCCAAAACAACAGCATATTTATAAACGAACAGGTTGCTTTGGGGTGTAACATTAATAGTATATCTTAACCTTTCTGCTTCATACCCTACATTTTCATTGCCTAGTTTGGCTCCTACAGTAGCACCCGGTGGCAAAATCTGCAGTTGGTTATTGGTTCTGGGGTCAGTGCCAGGTGCTGATATTATGGTATGACGACCGTTTACAATGCCTTGGGTGGGGCAACAATTTGTAAACGTACCAGTAAAGCCCACCCAATTTGTAAAATCGCCCATGCTGAAATCGGCATTAGGACAACCTGATTGAGAATAAATCGGGTTAACAATACAAAAAACAGGAATAATTAGTGAGAATAAAAATTTCAAGAGTTGGTTTTTTGACATAACAACTGAAATGTTATTTTTAATTTAGACGAATCATATTTGACAAGTTGCTAATTTTTTTTCAAAGCAACTTAAAACATAATTATTTTAATTACATTTGACACAAATTTAAATAAATAAATCTAAATTATCTATGAAAACAGTAAATTATTTAAAAATCATGGCTTTATGTCTTGTTATCGTATCGGTTATTTCCTGTAAAAAGGACAGCAATAACGATAATAATAATAATAATAATAATAACAACAATAATAACAATACCAACTTTACCTGTGGGAATAATTTAGTGGACAGCAGAAACAACGAAACCTATCCTACAGTACTCATTGGCAGTCAGTGCTGGACTAAGAAGAACATGAATATCGGCACGAAGGTTAGCTTAGCTACCGCTCAGAGCAATAACAGCACGATTGAAAAATATTGTTATGATAACAATGATGCCAATTGCAGCACCTATGGAGGGCTGTATATGTGGGATGAGATGATGCAGTACGTAACAACGGAAGGTGCACAAGGCATTTGTCCTTCGGGCTGGCATATACCTACAGATGCACAATGGACAACTCTTGTCAATAATTATCCTCAGGCTACAGCCGGAACAGCGTTGAAAGAAGGCGGCAGTTCGGGGTTTAACGCCAAATTAGGTGGCCGGAGAGACCCTGATGGCAGTGCATGGCAGATTACTGAAGGCGGTTATTTCTGGTCAACCACTGTTAATGGCACCAATCCGTGGTATCGTTTTGTTTCAAATGGCACAAACGATGTAAGCCACCTGTCAATTCCAAAAACCTACGGATTTTCGGTCAGATGCCTTAAAAACTAATCATCTGCTTTCATCATATTTTTAATATCCGTTAGAAAATTTCTTACTTTATTGAGGGATTGGATTATCTCAGCATTTTCTAAGGTTTCTGATTTTTTGTTTTTAAGAACCTCTTTGGCTCCCTGAAGCGTATATCCTTTTTCTTTAACAAGGTGAAATATGGTGTAGAAGTTATTTATATCCGATTGTGTAAACAGCCTGTTACCTTTTTTATTTTTATGAGGTTTTATTACCTCAAATTCTTTTTCCCAAAAGCGTATGAGGGAAGTGTTTACCTTAAACATCGCAGCCACTTCGCTTATGGTATAGTATAATTTTTCAAAGGACAATTCATTATCAGACATACTGTATTTTTATATGTAAAAATAAAAAAAAAATTGCAGCAAAACACTATTTTTGTGAAAAAAGCAAAATATGTACAATTACCATACGCACACTCAGTTTTGTGATGGTTCATCGCAACCGGTAAGATATGTTGAGGAAGCCCTCAGGCAAAAGATGCAAGTGCTTGGTTTTTCTGCACACGCGCCTTTGTCGTTTGAAAATGAGTGGAGCCTTAAAAAAGCCGACATAAGTAAATATGTAGCGGAGATTGAGCGGCTTAAAACTTCATACAAAGGCCAAATTTGCATACTTAATGGCCTTGAAGCAGATTATATTCCGGGCATTACGCAAAAATTCGACACACTTAGGAAGAAGTTCCGACTCGATTATATTATTGGTTCCGTTCATTTGGTTAAAGCGCCAGAAGGAGATGCGCTTTGGTTTATCGATGGAGCTGTTCATAATTTCGACAATGGTCTGGCGGAGATTTTCAATCACAATATCCGTAGGGCTGTTACAGCTTATTACAAGCAGATACAGGAAATGATAGTAACGCAAAAGCCGGATATAATTGGACATATTGACAAGATTAAAATGAATAACAAGGGCCGATTTTTCAGCGAAGATGAGGGCTGGTATGAACAGATTGTGACAGATACACTTTATGTGGCATCCCGTTACAACTGCCTGCTTGAGCTGAATACGCGGGGTGTATATACCGGGAAAACCGATACTTTTTTTCCGTCGCCATTTGTACTGGAGCGTTGCTTATCGCTGGGCATAAAGGTTATGGTTAATTCCGATGCCCACAGGCCTGAGCAACTTACACTTAAATTCAAAAATGCGTTTGATTTGCTTAAATCAACAGGCTTTAAGAATGTAAGTATCTTAGATGAAATGGGCAGGAAGGAAATACCGCTTACGGCCTTTTGCTGAGAATCATTTTATAATGTTTGATACCGGCTTCGTAAAAGGCTTCACCAACAATCGCGAACCCTGCCCGGAGGTAATAGTTTACAGCTTTTTCCTGAGCGTGCAAATAAATTTTACCAGATACTTTCTTTACATCATTTAACACAAAATCGAGTAATTCCCTGCCTATTTTAAGGTTACGGTACGGGGGCAGGATGGCAAATCTTTCGAGTTTTACGCCATTGGTTGTTCTGCGCCAGCGTGCGGTTCCCACAGGAATACGGTTGTAATAGCACAGGTAGTGCGTGGCCCCGGGGTCATTACCATCATATTCAAGGGCAGGGTCAACATTTTGTTCTTCGACAAACACCTTCTGCCTGATTTTCGCTGAAAGGGCTGATAGGGTTTTATTATCGTATGTAAAAGATATAACTTCAATCATTCTGAGGAGATTTTAATGTGAAATTAGTCATTTCAATGACTTGTTAAAAAGAAATTAAAAAAACTTCACTTTTTTATAGCCCACAAATTATAATAACCTAATTTTGCAAAAAATATATAAAATAACATCTATGACTAATAATAAAAATTTTGTAGAACTGGAAGACGCGGTGGTAAAGTTTGTAGGAGATTCCGGAGACGGGATGCAGCTTACAGGTACGCTTTTTTCAGATACAGCAGCATTAATGGGGAATGACCTTGCCACATTTCCTGATTATCCGGCTGAAATAAGGGCTCCGCACAACACCATTGCGGGGGTATCAGGTTTTCAGTCGCACATTGGAAAAAGGCACATACACACATCTGGCGATGCCTGTCATGTGCTGGTTGCCATGAACCCTGCATCATTAAAAGCCAATCTCAAATGGTGCAGGCCTAACGCCGTAATCATTGTTGACGGTGACATTTTTGATGAAAAAGGCTGTGAGAAAGCAGGTTATCAGACCAACCCCCTGACAGACGGCTCTTTAAACAGTTACAAGCTTGTAAACCTGCCCATCAGCAGTCTGACAAAAAGCGCTATTGAAGATTCTGTTTCTGATTTAAAGACAGGCATGAAGAGCAAAAACATGTACTGTCTTGGTCTTGTTTACAACCTTTTTATGATGAATCTCGACATAGCAGGACATTTATTAAAGAAGCGGTTCAAGAAAAAAGCAGAAGTTGCCGAGATGAACATTATGGTTGTGAAAGCAGGCTATGAGTATGCTGAAAAGAATAATATTTTTGAAACCAAGTTCAAAGTTGGAGCGGCAGCGCTTGAAAAAGGCAAATACCGCAATATTACGGGCAACGTGGCTACAGCGTGGGGGTTACTGGCTGCTTCCGAGAAGTCGGGAAGGCCATTTTTCCTTGGTTCGTACCCTATCACACCTGCAACCGAAATACTTATGGAACTTGCTCAGCACAAATCATTAGGCGCCAAAGTCTTTCAGGCAGAGGATGAAATTGCGGGTATTTGTTCTGCCATTGGCGCCAGTTACACTGGTTCCCTAGCCTGTACCACCACATCTGGGCCCGGTTTATCGTTAAAAAGCGAAGCCATAGGGTTGGCAGTGATGACGGAATTGCCCTTGGTCATTGTCAATGTTCAGCGAGGTGGTCCATCCACTGGTCTTCCCACCAAATCGGAGCAATCGGATTTGTACCAGGCCTTGTACGGCCGTAACGGCGAGTGTCCTGTGATAGTCATAGCGGCATCAACGCCAGCCAATTGTTTTTACTATGCTTATATGGCAGCCAAATACAGTATGGAACACATGACGCCATGCATACTTCTTACTGATGGATACATCGGATTTGGTTCTCAGATATTCAAAATCCCCAAGATGGCCGATATGCCACCTATTACACCTCCTATTGCAAAAGAAAATGATCCTGATTACAAACCGTACAAACGGGATGAAAAACTGGTACGTAAATGGGCTATTCCGGGCACTGAAGGATTAAGACACAGGGTTGGTGGTCTCGAAAAAGAAGATATTACGGGCAATGTAAGTACTAACCCTCTCAACCACCAGAAAATGTCGGAATATCGCCGCGATAAGGTAAACAAAGTAGCCGATTTTATTCCATTACAAGAAGTATATGGAGAGGAAAGCGGCGATCTGCTGGTAGTGAGCTGGGGTGGCACAGAGGGCGCCGTAAGGTCGAGTGTGAAGCGTATGATAGACGAAGGCAAAAAAGTGAGTCATGCCCATTTTAATTACATTATGCCTCTGCCAAAAAATACAGCAGATATTTTCAGAAAATTCAAGAAAATTCTTGTATGTGAACTTAACCTTGGGCAGTTTGTAAATTATTTACGCTCCAGCCTGCCTGAATTCAAATACCAGCAATTCAACAAGATACAGGGATTACCTTTCCTTGTTGCAGAGT
Source organism: Bacteroidota bacterium (assembly GCA_022708385.1). Taxonomy (GTDB): domain Bacteria; phylum Bacteroidota; class Bacteroidia; order Bacteroidales; family PXBB01; genus JAKIYU01. The sequence goes on from JAKIYU010000145.1 coordinate 5,243, forward strand.
TAAAAGAAAAGTATTACGAAATATTGGAGGACAAATAATATGGCAATACAAAACACAATAGACAGGGCCAATGAAGAACTGTCGAGACAAGATTTTGTCAGCGACCAGATGGTAAAGTGGTGTCCGGGCTGCGGAAACCATTCCATTCTGTCGGCTGTATCGAAAGTATTTCCTGAAATTGGATACAAAAAAGAGAATTTTTGTTTTGTATCAGGTATTGGATGTTCATCGCGTTTCCCCTACTATGTAAACACATATGGGGTTCATGGTATCCACGGTCGTGCGAATGCGATAGCTTCGGGTGTTAAATTAGCCAACCCGCATCTCAGTGTGTGGATTGTTACCGGCGACGGCGATTCCATGGCTATCGGCGGCAATCACTTCATCCATATTGTCCGCAGGAACATTGACGTGAACATTATGCTCTTCAACAACCAGATTTACGGGTTGACTAAAGGGCAATATTCACCAACAACCCCAATGGGTTCAATTACCAAGTCTTCACCACAGGGGACCATTGAACACCCGTTCAACACGGCTAACCTTGTTCTTGGTGCCCAGGGTACTTTTTTTGCCAGAGCGGTAGATACACGCCCGTCGTTAATGACCGACATTATGTATGAAGCAGCCAAACACGACGGCACATCGGTGGTTGAAATTCTACAGAACTGTGTGATTTTTGCCGACAAAGCCCATGAATCTATAACGGGCAAAGATGTGAAGGACGATGTTCAGCTTATCCTTAAGCACGGCGAGCCTATGATTTTTGGCAAAAACAGGGATAAGGGGATAATTTTTAACGGCAGGGAACTGGAAGTGGCAACCATTGGAGAAAACGGTGTTACCCTCGACAAGATACTTGTTCACGACCAGTACCAGAAAGACCCCGGCTTACACCGTATGATAGCGCGTATGGCCCCCAACCGTGGCGGTATGCCCGTAGCCCTTGGTGTCATCAGGTCTGCTGCTTACCCCACTTATGATGATATGGTAGAAGACCAGATTGCTTATGCCAAAGAAAACGGGAAAATTAAAAACATGGACGACCTGCTTAACAGCGGGGATACATGGGAGTTGTAATTCCGACTCTTATAAAATTTAAAAAGGCTTCATTTCTGAGGCCTTTTTTTATTACGATACCCGAATGGTTAATACGATAGTTTGCACAATAATACTGCTTATTACAATGGGATGTCATTTACTCCTTCACAAACCGCCCCACAGCCACCTTATCATCGCTGTTCAGTTTTAAAATATAGATGCCTTTTGCCAGTTGGCTGATGTTAATTTCTGTTTTGGTATTTGTCAGCGGTTGTTGTAAGAGCAGTTGTCCGGTTATGGAAAATATAGAGAGGGTGGTGTTTTGAGGGGGGATGTGTTGCTGGAGGTTGATGGTGATGGCGATTGAGGCGGGGTTGGGAAAAACATGCATATAAAAATCCGGTTGGACATTATATCTTATCCCCACCGG
>JAKIYU010000146.1 GCA_022708385.1 Bacteroidota bacterium
GTCGCCTATGCCTTCGCTGAGAAGTGTCCCTATCCCCAGGGCCGATTTGATACGGCCATCTTCTCCCGCACCGGCTTCGGTAACACCTAAATGTAACGGGAAACATAAATCTTCTGTCTTCATCTGTTGCACCAGAAGCCTGTTGGCCTCTATCATAATCAGGGGATTGCTTGCCTTGAGCGATACTACAATATTGTTGAATCCAAAGTCCCTGCATATACGCAAAAACTCCATAGTGCTTTCTACCATGCCTTTTGGGGTGTCGCCATAGCGGTTAATGATGCGGTCGGACAGGGAACCATGATTGGTTCCAATACGGAGGGCTGTGCCATACGTGTTGCAAATACGGAGTAAGGGAAGTATGCGGTCGGCTATGCGCACTAACTCTGCATTGTAATCGCTGTCGGTATAAATCTTTTGTTTAAAGGACTTTTTATCGGCATAATTGCCGGGGTTAATCCGAACCTTTTCCATAAAGTGTGCACAGTATTCGGCCACTTCGGGCATAAAATGCACATCGGCAATAAGGGGTACGCGGTATCCCATGCTGTGCAGTCGCTTTTTAATCTCAGCAAGATTCTGTGCTTCCTTCATGCCCGGAGCCGTTATGCGCACATATTCGCAGCCCGCTTCTATAAGAGCTATGCTTTGTTTAATGCAAGCCTCTGTATCAAGTGTATTGGTGTTCAGCATCGATTGGATGCGGACAGGGTAATGCCCTCCCACTGGCGTATCCCCTATTTTTACTATATGGGTTTTAAATCGGCTTAGCACAGGTTTTTTCTACAAAGTAAAACAAAATATTTTCAGCATTAAATATTTAGTTCTATTTATATATTCAAGTTGTGAAAAAAAATTAAATTTGCAATAGACAGAGGTGCCTTGAAATAAACTGAAACATTGTAAACATATCCTATTATGACTTTTGACGATAAAACTTCCGATTTAAAATCAAAAATAATTGAAGTTCTTCAAACAATTTTCGACCCGGAGATACCTGTGAACATTTACGAGATGGGGCTTATCTACGACATTGATATCAGCGAGGCGCCTCATGTACGCATTACCATGACACTGACCAGTCCCAACTGCCCTGTGGCAGAGAGCCTCCCCATTGAAGTGCGCGAAAAAATTTCCGCACTCGAAGGAGTCGCCTCATGTTACGTCGATCTGGTCTTTGAACCGGAATGGACAACCGAACGCATGTCTGAAAGCGCCAAACTTGAATTAGGTTTGTTGTAATTTCAATTTGATTTAGAGAAAGGGTTTAAATTATGAAGAAACATTTAATATTAACAGTTACTCTTGTTGTATCAACTATAAACTTAATTACGGCCCAGCAATGGCTTTGGGTTAAACCGGCAGGGGGAACCGCATGGGATTATGCCTATGCTGTTGCCACCGACCTCAGTGGCAATGTGTTCGTAACAGGTTCCTACGAAAACACAGGCACCTTTGGTACAACCCAACTGACCAACTCCGGGCAAAAAGATGTTTTTATTGTAAAGTACAACAACCAGGGCACAGTGCAATGGGTAAAAAAAGCCGGAGGAACAGGTGTGGAAGAAGGCAAAGGCATTGTGGTTGACGATAATGGCGATTGTTATGTTACAGGGTATTTTACGGGTAACATCTCTTTTGGTACAACTAACTTTACCAGTGCCAATGGCAAAGATATTTTCATTGCAAAGTACAATGGAAGTAACGGTAATCTTAGTTGGGCAAAACAAATCAGCGTTACCGGCGATGCAGAAGGAGAAAGAATTGCACTCGACAATGAAGGAAACATTTATGTAACCGGATATTTCCGGAATACAGCCACGTTTAAACCAAACCCTGGGGCTATAACACTAACGGCAACCGGTGGGCTTGACGCCTTTGTGGCCAAGTATAATGCATCGGGTACATGCCTTTGGGCTAAAAAAGGCGGCGGCGCCAGCCTCGACAGGGCTTATGGCCTGGCCGTAACAGAAAGCGATGTGGTGGTTACAGGCTATTACGAGGGCACCGGCACCTTTGGCACCACTTCGCTTACCAGCGCCGGTAGCGGCGATGCCTTTACCATGAAATACGACACCGCCGGCAATTTTAAATGGGCTAAATCATTTGGCGGCTCCAACTCCGACTGGGGACAGGCCATTACCACTGATACTGCAGGCAATGTTTTCGTTACAGGACGTTTCGAAATACAAGCCGCTTTTCAGTCAGAAAACCTTACCAGCAATGGCAGCTACGACATTTTTCTGGCAAAGCTCAATAGCAGTGGCAACCTGCAATGGGTCAAAAATTATGGAGGCCTTTATCTCGATTATACAAACAGTATCGTTATGAATAAGTATTACGATGCTTTGTATTTTACAGGGGCTTATGCTGTGGAGGCTTATTTTGGAACCGATACATTGAACAGTGCCACAGCCAGTCAGGATGTTTTTGTAGCCAAAACCGACACTTCAGGCAATTTATTGTGGGTGGCTGATGGCGGCGGCTTGTACGATGACCAGGGAAACAGTGTAGCGGTAGATACTTTCGGTGTGGTGTATGTAGCCGGCAGTTTCTATAACAACACCACCTCATTCGGCAGCGTTACGGTATCCGGCTATGTTGAATATGACGCTTTTATAGCAAAAATTTGTCCTCTGTCGGCACAATATATTAAAACCAATGTAACATGTCATGGGGGCAGCAACGGCAGCGCCATCATTATTCCTGATGGGGGTACACCACCTTTTTCTTATACATGGTCGCCTAATGTAAGTACCAACGATACCGTCGAAAATCTGGTGGCAGGCACCTATAACATTACCGTCGAAGACAACAACGGTTGTGCGGCTACCATACAACTCACCATTCAAGAGCCTGCAGCCATGACACTGGCAACATCCGTGCACCATATCACCTGCAACAACGCCAACAATGGCTATGCATCAGTGAGCGTCAGCGGTGGCACACCTGCCTACAGCTACCTGTGGAACACAGTGCCTCCTCAGGCCAACGATACCGCGTTCAATCTTTCGCAGGGAAGTTATAAGGTGGTGGTTACCGATGCCAATGGTTGCAAGGATTCAACTTTGGTTAACATTATCAACCCGCCGGTATTGCAAGCCAATGCCGGACAAAATACCAGCGTTTGCTCGGGAAATAATGTTACTCTTGGAGGCTTTCCTGTAGCTACGGGTGGTACACCCGGATACACTTACAACTGGGCTCCCCCCACATTTCTTAACAACCCCACGGCAACCAACCCTGTCGCCACACCCACTTATGCCATTACCTACACACTTACCGTTACAGACGTTATGGGGTGTGTTGCCACATCCACTGTAAGTATAAGCATAACCCAACCACCACAGGTAGTTATTTCTCAAACCGACACCATTTGTGTGGGGCAAAATACCAATCTGGCAGCCAATGCATCCAACGCCTTGTCCTATACCTGGGCACCGGCTTCATCTCTTAGCAATGCCAATATTCAAACACCCGTGGCCTCTCCAACCGTAAGCACGACCTATATTGTCACGGTTACCTTTGCAGGTAATTGCTACAATACAGCAAGTGTACCTATAATTGTCAACCCATTGCCCCAGATTAACACGGGTGGCAACCCGGAACTTTGCGAGGGCGACAGCGTGCAGCTTTCGGCTACAGGAGGACAGGCTTATATCTGGCAACCATCTGGTTTGCTCTACGATAACACGGTAAGTAATCCGCAAACCTATCCCCTTTGGCAAGATATATCCTTTACTGTAACAGTTACCAACCAATACCAATGCAGCAGCACGGCAAGTATAAATGTAACCGTTCACAACATTCCCACACCAACCATAATTGAGAATAACGGTACTTTAACATCAAATTACGCCGTGGGCAACCAGTGGTACCTCGATGGAAATATTATTAATGGTGCCACAGGACAGAATTACACCCCAGTACAAAACGGCAGTTATACCGTTGCCATAACCCTTAACAACTGCACGGGCACATCCGCGCCCTATTCCATGGTAAATGTTGGCATAGTCCCCCTTTATGGCAGCAGTTTATTTAAGGTTTTTCCCAACCCCGCACATGAGACTGTTAATTTGATTTATAGATTGGAAGATGCTTCAACCGTACAGATATACATAAAAGATGTCTGCGGACGGCAAGTTGCCATGGCTACCAGCTCATCGGCCTCCGCACTCGTGCCCTTAGACTTGAGCCATTGCCGGCCCGGTGTGTATTTTGTTGAACTGCATACCTCCGGCTCTGTTTCCTACAATATTTTTATACTATTTTTATACTGAGTAAGTAAAAAATATTCTTTATCTTTGTTCCTCTGCAATTCACTAAAATTATTATTCATTTAAACATTGAAATTATGATTAGAAATTTATTCCTTTCATCGCTGTTATTTATATGCGTATTAAGCTTAAATGCACAGGTGTGGACACAGCAAAATACCAATTTTACCGACCTTACCACTGCCATAGGTGTGGACCAGGTTGTGGTAGTTGACGAAAATGTGGTTTGGGTTAAAGGTTTTAACGGTTCGGGCAGTGGGGCAGAATTGAAAATATTTTCGCGTACCAACAATGGCGGCACCACATGGACTGCTGGTCATTTTACACAGTTGGGTGCAACAGAAATGCCTTATGTACTTGGCGCTTCCAGTTATCTGAATGCTTATGTCATCGTTATGGATACTGTTTCCTATGCCACATCTATGTGGGCCACAAGCGATGGCGGCACAACCTGGGTTAAAAAAACCTCTATGTTTACAGGAGGCACTTCATTTGCCGACGGTGTGCGTTTTTGGGATGCCCAGCGCGGTATAAGCTTTGGAGACCCCGTGAATAGTATTTTCGAAATTTACACCACAACTGATGGCGGCGCAAACTGGACAGCCAACCCTAATGCTCCAGTCCCAAATCCAGCCAATGAATATGGCTTTAACGGCTTCGATTGCATGGCCCTGGTACCAGGCGGAATAGGTTTTATCATGACAGACCATGGCCGCGTTCTTAAAACAACCGACTATGGCGCCAGTTGGACCACCACACCTACTGCACCCTTCACTTCTGCAGCGTACAACAGTAATAAAATTTATGCATCAAGCGCCAATTATATTATATGCGCCGTTTATACACAATCGTCGAATACCTGGCAATGGAAATACACCTCCGACGGCGGTCAGACATGGAACACTTATGCTCCAATCGGACCATTCTATAATTACACGATGTGCTATGTGCCCGGCACTGTCAATATGTTTGTAGCCACTTCACCTGATGTAAATACCATTAAGGGGGTGGCCTACAGCCACGATGGCGGAATGACATGGACAGATTATACCGACCCTCTTCTGCAACCACTTGGTTCTAATATACAATGCCTCGGTGTTGGTTTCTTCAGCCAGCAAACCGGATGGGTAGGCAATTACGACCAGGGAGGTACCATAAATTCCATACTTAAGTACCACGATGTTACAGCCGGAAAAAATATATTAAATTACGTAAATGGCAATGATGTAAACATGTACCCCAATCCATCCAACGGCAAAATATGGTTCCGTATTAACGGCCCAGTAAATGAAGATGTTATAGTATCCATATACGACCTTACAAACCGCCTTGTTTACGCCGAAAAACTCAATGTTTCCGGAACAACATCGGCGGAATGCGACCTTTCAGGACAAGCGCCGGGCATGTATATTGTTCATTTCCGTTCGGGTAACGATTTAAAAACAGAAAAACTTATTATACGCTAACAATGAAAAAGATATTTGTCTTTTGCAGTATTCTGGCCTGTTCCCTTTTTCACAGGCACAGTTAACCATCACCCAAAACGACTTTGCCTCCACAGGCACCATAATTACCATGACCGATGATACCCTGCCTGCAACACTCACACTTGACCAGGCCGGCCCTAATCAAACATGGGATTTTTCAGCATTGAACAATCATTATACTTACCAGTACCATTTTATAAATCCGGCCTCTGCCCCATTTGCATCTACTTTCCCCACCGCAAACCTGGTTATTGATGTAACTGGTTCTGGCTATTTTTACTATCTTAATAACACGGCTTCTGCGCTGACTGCCGTAGGCCAGTCGGGCGACTTTCTCGACAACGGCAACGCCATAGCTATTCGTCTTAATCCGGCTGATAAAATACTTGAATTCCCGGCTACCTATCAATCAACATTTTCCAACACCATGAACTTCGACGAAACCATTTATTACAACATGGTGGTTTCCGGCTACCAGATTGATTCCGTTCGCATGAAAAGCACCCAACAGAAAAACTCTGTAATTGATGCATGGGGCACCGTAACAACACCTGAAGGCGCTTTTCAGTGTATCAGGCAAAAAACGTCAAATGCCATGACCGACCTCACCGACAATACCCAGGCGCAGCTTCAGAATAATGACAATACCCTGCAAATTTTTCCCAGCCCTGCCGGAGATATTATTTCTCTTTTCGGAATAACAGACGCTGAAAATAGCGTGGTTATTATTTTTAATGCGCTGGGACAGGAAATCATGCACAGAGAATATAATCGTGATATTGGAATTTCTGTGAATACTTTAAAAAAAGGTGTTTATACTTTGGATGTGCTAAAAGGGAATAAACGCCTTGGCAGCAACAAATTCATCAAACTTTAAAACATGAGCAAAATAATC
>JAKIYU010000147.1 GCA_022708385.1 Bacteroidota bacterium
AAACCGATTTCAGGATGTATTTTTCGCCTTTTAAGAGTTCATGCTCAAAATTATCTTTGCTCAGGTAATCGGGCATTACAATACCATTGGCCTGAAGGATAAGTTTAGTCGTCAGTTTATTTGACGTTAGATAAACCACTTCTGAACTGCATCCTGTGTAGGGAATGCCCAGGTAATCGAAAAAGGCCGGTGCCACATGTATCAGTCGCCCGTCGTTATATATGGTTTCAACAAGGTTCACTAAAAACTCGGGCTTCAACTCTTCCTTATCTCTGGCAAGTAGGCTGTAGTCGAAAGGAAATGGTTTGGTATATATAGTATAACCCAGATTTTCAAGGTTTTCTTTGTAAAAATCGGCTTCTTCCAATACGTCCAGTTCATCGGGGGTGGCATTTGGTGGCAGGTAGCTGTGGTAAATAAGTACATTCATAATAGGGGGCTTTAGTTTGTTTTAGGCTAAATTATATCTTTTTTTTGCTGAATCAACAATTTGTTTTATTAAAGTTTCATAAGAAATATTATTAAGTCGGCAAATAATGGGCAAATCGGAATGAATATAATTCAAACCGGCCAGGGGATTTATCTCAATGAAATTAATTTGATCGTCGGCGTCCATGCGCACATCTATGCGTCCTGCATCGTAGCAGCCTAACAGTTTCCAGATACCAAGTGCCATTTCTTCGCAGGCGTCGGTAATATATTTCTCTGGTATCGTATATTTTACGAGTTCTTCATAATGAGCCTTTGTCTCGTAAGAGTAAATGCTATCGGGTTGATTATGATTGTAAACCACTTCCATGGCACCCACTACTTTACTGTCGCTGCCAGTGCCCACTATGCCAACGGTAAATTCCCTGCCGGGCAGATAGGTTTCTATCAAAAGGGGGGCATAGCCTTTCGCAAGCCTGTCGTTGCATGCTTTATATAGGGCTTCTTTGTTTTTTACCAGCGATGTTTCATCAATACCTTTCCCTGTGCCTTCAAGCGCCGGTTTAACAAAAAGCGGAAAAGGAAGCCCGACACATTCTGCTTCTCTCAGGTCGTTAATGAGGGTAAAAGAGGGTGTTTTAAACCCCGCGTTCATGACAAGATGTTTTGTAAATGCCTTGTTGAGCGTAAGCGACATAATGCAAACATCGGAGAAAGTATAGGGTATATTGTATATGTCAAGTACTGCCGGAACCTGTGCTTCGCGCCCTGGTCCTTTAACGCCTTCGCAGATATTAAACACTATATCCCATGAATCGCCTTGCTGGATGCGCCGTATAAGCTCTTTCACATGGCCAATCCTGTCGGTCTGATAGCCCAGTGTCTGCAAAGCGTTTTCAATGCCACCAACAGTTTCTTCGGTGTCGAATTCAGCCACTTCTTCTTCGGTAAATCCAAGCTTCAGATAATCGGATTTAAGGTCGTAAGTCAGTCCAATAAGCATGAATGATGATTATTTTTCTGTGTCAGGATAGATGAAGAACTTGTTTTCATAGTTCCTCAGCACTACCTGACCGTTTTCGTGTTTTACAATATATTCCGGAAGAACGGGTATTTTACCGCCACCGCCGGGAGCGTCAATGACATAGTGTGGTATAGCATACCCGCTGGTGTTTCCCCTGATAGCAAAAATAATATCGAGGCCTTTTTGTACCGAGGTGCGGAAATGACGTGAACCGGGTATGGGGTCACACTGGTAAAGATAATAAGGCCTTACCCTTATTTTAAGAAGCTCGTGCAGCAATTTTTTTATAACCAGGGCATCGTCATTTACGCCTTTGAGTAAAACAGTCTGGCTGCCCAGCGGGATTCCTGCATTGGCAAGCTTTATACAAGCTTCTTTTACTTCGGGTGTAATTTCTTCGGCATGTGTAAAATGTATGCTGATAAGCAGCGGATGATATTTTTTTAGAATACCAATAAGGTTTTTGGTAATCCTTTGGGGTAATACGACAGGTACCTTTGTTCCAATGCGGATAATTTCTACATGCTCTATCCTTCTGAGTTCCGACAAAAGATATTCTATATGGGTATCAGGCATGGTGAGCGGGTCGCCGCCGGATATTAATACGTCCCTTATTTCGGTATGTTCCCTGATATAGTCTAATCCTTCTTGCCAAGCTTTAATACCAATATGACATTTGTCTTTAGCCACCATGTGCGACCGCGTGCAATAACGGCAATAAGTGGAACAAAAACCTGTGGCCAGAAACAGTACCCTGTCAGGGTACCTGTGAACCACGTTTTTTACAGGCTGGTGCATGGTTTCCGACAAGGGGTCTGAAATTTCTCCTTTATATTGCGAAAACTCGTCGATAACCGGTATTACAGATTTGCGTATAGCTTGCTCGGGGTTGTTGGCATCGAGCAATGACGCATAATATGGTGTGATACGTACAGGAAGTATATTATTCGTAAGCTCATGTTCAAAATACCTCCTTTCCTGTTCTGTCAGCTCTATGAACTGCTCAAGCTGGTTAATACCCGTTATACTGTTTTTTATCTGCCACTGCCAACTGTTCCAATCGTCCGGCGTGGACAATGGAAAAAATTTTTTCAGAAAAAGGGCAGATTTTTCGTTTATTGTGTTGGCTCTTTGCTGGTAACTGGCCAGTTCTGCAGGAAGTGGTGGGCGCTGAGCAGCGTGCGCTAAGTAACTTGGAGGCTCTTCGGTTTCCTGCAATTCATGTTCATAGGCATGAACATCTGTTGCTGTTTTTGTCATTTACGGTGTAAATTTTAAGTTTTAAATTAATACTATATTAATTAAAACATTGCAAACACTTCATCTTTAAGAAGTTAAGCATTTAAACAATGCTTTTATAAAAAGCCTGCAATTTTAAGCGAAATTTTATTATCAAATTATTTTTTTTTAGCCTTTTTTTTTAACTATTTATGATACTTTTTAACAATTCGGTATAAACTAACAAAAACAGGTGTTTGCAATCATTGCAAACACCTGTGTATCAATTATATATGGAAAATTAACGAATATGTTTATTTTGTTGTTACTCTTTTACTTTTTTTAGGGGGCAAGGGATTAACCAATTCAATTTTTTCTACATAGGTAATATAGGGAGAAGATTGAATGGCCGGAGGCAGTTTTGATTTTACCAGGTCGCTCTGGGGCATGTTTTTAAATATCATTCCCACAATTCTTACCTGCTGGTCCTGCATTTCTTTAATTTCTTTTTTAGGTCGAATAGATTCGGGGCTAGTTGGCGGATATATGAATACATTGGTATTATCCTGTAATTTGATGGCTACCTGACCAGTATATTTTACGGCAGGGTTTTCTTTTTTCAGGCGGATATCGATTTGTGTATAAATCCCTTCTATCATTACCCTTTTGTTGTCATTGTCCGCTACATCTTTAAGTGTTTCAATTTTTGGAAGCACCTCTTTGGGTTTTTCCTGTTCTTTTTTACGGGAAATGCCGCACGATAAAGAGGTAAACGTCAGAGCCATGATTATTATGCCTGCAAAATGTTTGTTTTTCATGTTTTAAATTTATGATTCAAATATACGTATTTTTTTTTTACTGTTTTTATTTTCTGAAAATTTTCAGTTTAAACCATTTGAGCCTGTAGTGTCTGCTGAATATTGAGAACCAGGGATTAGCAGTTTTATAAAAAACCATTCGTTCGCTGTATGAAGCATTTTTATTAATTTTAAAATCATAGGCTGCCAGCTTTTTTGCTAGTTTTTTTTGTAGAGATATGGTCTGAACAGGACTTAAATTCAGCCTGAACATTTGCTGCAAGGCTGTAATACTGAGCATTAGCGAATCTTTGTCAAGATAATAACTGGCAGCATTCAGCAATACGGTACTGTCGCTGATATGCTCCAAGAGATTATACCTGTTGCAACGGCTTATTTTACCGTTCAACACAGGGTGTGCATCAAAAAGTTTTTCTGTAGCTAATACAAGGCTGTCGGCTTTTTCAAAATCTTTTTTCAGAATGGCTTCAATTGCCGCTTTGCAATCGCTTTGAACCATATAAAAGGGTTCTATCTCGGTAAGCAGTTTATTGTATTTTGCTACATCAAGTTTGCAGGAAAGGTCTTTTCTATCGCGCAAAATTATATCGCTTAAAAGCTCAAAGGCACTTACATAATCTGCATTTGAAATATATCGCTGGGCTATAATCATATCCCTGTTTATTTCAAAAGAAAGATTGACGCATTCCTGTTCTTTTATTCTATTACTAAGATCTTTACTGATTGAAATAACTTCAGAATCACTTTCCAAAAGGAATAGTTTTGTTTTTTCATTGATGTTGTCTGCTAACTTTTTTGCCGAAACAAGGTCATTTCCCCAAGCTTTTATCTTTGCCTGGCTAAGCATTTCCATAAGAATGTTTTTGCCTGTGGTTTTAATGTAGGTGTTTAATGAATAATCTGGAAAGGCGATGTGCCCTCTTTCGAGTGCCTTGGCCTTCAAAAACAAATCCATGGCTGTATTTACCGAATCTTTTTTAAGAAACTCAACACCTTGAGAAATATAATTACGATATTTAATTTTGTTTAGAGCCATCCAAAGGTTTTCAGTTTCAAAAAGTGCATTTTGTGTAACACTGTTTTCTTTGTTAAAACGCTCAGCATCTAGTAATAAATTTTCTGCAGCTACAAGGTTTTCATTTTTTAAATGCTCACGAATAATTTGAAGAATATTGTCGTATAATCCGGTTTTCGCATTTTTCATTTCACGAGCTATCAGTGCCTGACATTTTTTATCTTCACAAAGGCTGCACAAATCAAAAGCCTTATTGTATGTGTCAACAGCCTTTTCGTATTCTTTATTTTGAAATTGTACAATGCCCTGTGCTATCAACTTGTCGATGAGTTTGTTTATAGCTGTGTCATTTTCAATTCTTTCAACAATTAAATCGGGATTGCTCGATAGAAATGCCCTGGCGTCATAAATAAACTTTGCGGCCAGATTTATTTTGTCGTTTTCCAATGCTTTTGAGGCAATAATTAAATAGGAATTGTACAACCCTGCCTTTGCTTCAATAATTCCTTTGTTAATATTGGGGCTGCAAGCAATGACCCTAGCTTTTTTACAAAATAAATCGGCTTTTTCAAACTCTTTAATAGCCTGATGAAATTCTTCATTCTTAATTTTGGCTTTTCCACGTTCAATGTAATCCAGCATTATTTGTTGCGCAAGAGCCAGCACATTGGCTTCAATGTCTTTCTCCATTTTCATATTCAGAACAAGGTTCAGAATAATTTCAGACGACTTGTCAATATCTCCTTTAATAAATAAAACTTCACCTAAACGGTAATGGGAGCGTGTGTAACCCGGATTACTTCTGATGGAGCGTTCAAAATATTCGGCAGCTTTGTCGTAATTGTTTTTCAGAAAGTAGGTGTAGCCTTGATTGAAATACACCTCATCAATGTTCGTCATTACTTTATTTACCGATGCCGAAAGGGCAGCATGACTTTCTTTAATTTCCCTGAAGCGTTTTTTAAATTTCAAAGGGTCCTGAACGGATAAGTCGAGGTAAATATAAAAGTCGCTCTTTTCTATTTTTTCAAGGTCTTTAGCCGCTTTATTCAGGTCAATCTGGAACAGAGGCAACATGTCAATGTTATCAGGGTTAATCCGTTTGAGAATTTCTGCTACTTCGGCAAGCGGTTTGTCTGCTTTGTAATAATCATCAATCAATATCAGATATCGGTTAAATCGCTCCAAATCGGCTTCTTTATAAATAAGCTGCGATTTAACCATGTTAAATGAGGCAAATTGCCCGGTCATCGTGCTATCAGCTTTCAACTCATAAATAGTCCACTCATGAACATCCAGAGGGTTGTGCAGGCAACAGGTGTCGTTTTCGATGACTTGCAGAGTAATATTGTTTTTGTCGGCTAGGTTAATTCGGTAGTAAATTTCAGATGGAATAAGCACTTTCGAAATATTAAATTTCTTGTACTCAGGGACACTGTCAAAAATAAAATCCGCCAAACTGTATGTTAGCCTTAACCTGTTTCTTTCAACGATTAACTTAACAGTCTCGGAGTAATTGATATTATAAAATGTGTTGTAAAAAGAATCCTTATCGGATAATTTTTCCAGGAAAACATTGGAAATTTTTTCTTCACTGTTGGGATAACGGCTGTATTTTATTGTTTTTTTTAAGGAGGCCTGTTTTTCTAACAGAACTTTCTGCGAAAAGCCGACAGAAGAAAAAATCAACAATAAAACTAACCCCCAAAAACGCATTTAGTAATGCTTAAATTTTTTTCAAAATTAGAAAAAAACTAATATTAAGATTAATTATTTTGTGATTCCGGTTTGCAAGGAATCAGGATTTTTCATTTTTTTAATATGTGATTCAATTTTTCTTGCCTGCTTATAGGAAAGCTCATCTATAAGGAAAAAGACTGACCAGTTATTGGCTTTAGCAGTAAAACTGTTTAAAAAAATTTATTATTGTGCTGTTCAATTCTTTTTTCTAAATCGAGACAAAGCCTGTATAGTAAGAGTCAAGAGCTTCTGAACGCAGAATATAAACTGTAGCCATAAAGAGAAGTGATTAAAAAAAAAAGACTTTTGTCTGCTTTACTGAATAAGTGCCCGGAATAGGACTTCCCGACCGTAAACGTCGGGATAAACTTCTCGTCCTGTTCCCTGAGGTAGAAACAAATATAGGCTGTCTCA
>JAKIYU010000148.1 GCA_022708385.1 Bacteroidota bacterium
CGCATAAACGATGTTGGTTTTAGGTTCATCACCGTATTTTTGTTTTATTTCTAGGAGTTCTTCCTTTATAATCTGCATCCTCAACGATTCGTCTGCAAGTATGCTGCGCAGGTATTCGATGAGTTTAAGGAGTTCTTCATATTCTTTCTTTATTTTATCTCTTTCAAGCCCGGTAAGTCTTTGCAGTCTCATGTCGAGAATAGCTTTCGACTGTATTTCGGTAAGTCCGAAGGTTTCCATCAGGCAGGTTTTGGCTTCATCGGGTGTTTTAGAAGCCCTGATAAGGGCAATAACTTCGTCGAGGTGGTCGAGGGCAATGATAAGGCCTTCAAGTATATGCGCTCTTTTTAGTGCTTCATCGAGTTCGAACTGTGTTCTTCTTATAACCACTTCGTGCCTGTGGTCAACAAAGTGCTGAATGAGGTCTTTGAGGTTAAGAGTCATAGGACGGCCATGCACAAGAGCGATGTTATTGACACTGAAAGACGTTTGCAGCATGGTGTGCTGGTACAATTTGTTAAGCACCACGTTGGTAACGGCTTCTTTTTTCAGTTCATAAACTATTCTGAGACCACTCCTGTCCGATTCGTCGCGTATATCGGAAATGCCTTCTATTTTCTTTTCGTTTATGAGGTCGGCGGTACGTTTTATCATTTCCGATTTATTGACCTGGTAAGGAATAGATGTAACGATAATACGTTCTTTGCCATTTGGTGTGGTTTCCGTGGTTACTTCTCCGCGTAATATTATTCTTCCTCTGCCTGTTTCGAAAGCCTGGCGAACGCCTTCGTAACCGTAAATGATACCACCAGTAGGAAAATCAGGCGATTTGATGTAATTCATCAACTCGGCAATGGTAATTTCTTTGTTGTCGATGTAAGCTATTATGCCATCCACGACTTCCGACAGGTTGTGGGGGGGCATATTGGTTGCCATACCCACTGCAATACCTGATGAGCCATTTATCAGAAGGTTTGGTATTTTAGAAGGCAAAACGGTAGGTTCTTCGAGTGAGTCATCGAAATTGAGTTTAAAGTCAACGGTATTCTTCTCAATATCGAGCATCATCTCCTCGGCAATTTTCTTCAAGCGGGCTTCGGTATAACGCATGGCAGCTGGGCTGTCGCCGTCAATAGAACCGAAGTTGCCCTGTCCGTCGATGAGGGGATAACGTAACGACCAATCCTGGGCCATACGCACCATAGCGTCATAAACGGAGGTGTCGCCGTGGGGGTGGTATTTACCGAGCACCTCCCCTACTATCCTGGCTGATTTTTTATAAGGCCTGTTAGACAGTACACCCAGGTCGTACATACCGTATAGTACCCTGCGGTGAACAGGTTTAAGACCATCCCTGATATCAGGTAATGCTCTGGATACAATCACCGACATTGAATAATCAATGTACGACGATTTCATTTGTTCTTCAATATTTACTTTTACAATTCTATCAGCACCTTCTTTTTCTTCAGTTTTTTCCATAATAAATCGCTTTCTCTTTCTGTATTTGAACGTTGTTTTAAAGAATTTACGAAGGTACAAAAAATATTTGAATACCAAAGTTTGAAATAAAATTTTTCTTAACAATAATCTGTTAAAAATTACGTAAATTTGTTTTTGTAAAATTCTGAAAAGAAAAATATAAAGCGGGTATAATTTTTTTTATTTTTGGCGCTATAAATATAAAGTAAGCATGGAAGCAAAATTTTCAAAGAAGGTAAAAGACATCATAAGTTATAGTCAGGAAGAAGCTGTACGTTTAGGTAACGATTATATTGGTGTCGAACATATCCTTCTTGGCATCATTCGCGATGGCGACTCGACTGCTATAAAGATACTCACAGAGCTTGGTGTGGATATGAAAGTATTACGCAAAAGGATTGAAAAAGAGATAAAAGTCAGCAATTCTGAGTTTATCAATAAAGAAAAAATTCCTCTGATAAAACAAGCTGAAAATGCATTGAAAAATACCTACGACGAAGCCAAAAACTTTAAAATAGACCTTATTGGCACCGAGCATTTGCTTTTAGCCATTATGAAAATACAGGATAACCTGGTAACTGACATTTTATTCAGGGTATATGGTGTAACCTATTATGAAGTTAAAAAAGAATACATTAAACAGCTTAATAAAGGCGCTGATAAAGATGTAAGAGATGAGTTGCCGGGAGGCACAGACGATAATGAAGAAAACTCTGAAAATATTTGGGGTAGCACACCCAAAAAGCCGAGCGATTCGAAAAGTCAGACACCTGTGCTTGATAATTTTGGACGGGATCTGACACGTTTGGCTGAAGACAATAAATTAGACCCTGTTGTAGGCAGGGAGAAAGAGCTTGAACGCATAGCCCAGATTTTAAGCAGGCGCAAGAAAAACAACCCCATTCTTATTGGTGAGCCCGGCGTAGGAAAATCGGCCATTGCTGAAGGACTTGCACTGAAAATTATCCAGCGAAAAGTTTCCAGGGCTTTATATAACAAAAGAATTGTCTCTCTCGACCTCGCTTCGCTGGTTGCAGGAACCAAATACAGGGGGCAGTTTGAAGAACGTATGAAAGCTGTGCTTAACGAGTTGGAGAAAAACCCCGACCTCATATTATTTATTGATGAAATTCACACCATTATTGGTGCCGGCGGTGCATCCGGTTCGCTTGATGCGTCCAATATGTTCAAACCTGCCCTGGCCCGCGGTGAAGTTCAATGTATCGGCGCCACCACGCTCGATGAGTACAGGCAGCACATCGAAAAAGATGGCGCCCTTGAAAGGCGTTTTCAGAAGATACTTATTGAACCAACCTCTATTGACGAGACAACGGAGATTCTGAACAATATAAAAGCTAAATACGAAGACCATCACCTTGTTTCCTATACTGACGAAGCTATAAAAGCCTGTGTCATGCTTACTAACAGGTATATTTCCGACAGGTGCCTGCCCGATAAGGCCATTGATGCGCTCGATGAAGCAGGTGCCAGGGTGCATATTAAAAATATCAACGTGCCCAAAGAGATACTTGAAATGGAGCAACTTATCGAAGAAACACGCAACGATAAAACAAAGGCCATAAAAAGCCAGAAGTATGAAGAAGCGGCCCGTATGCGTGATAAAGAACGTATGCTTACGGCAGAACTAGACAAGATAAAAAAACGCTGGGAAGAAGAATCGAAAATTAATCGTGAGCCTGTAACTGAAAACAATGTGGCTGAAGTTGTGGCCATGATGACCGGCGTACCTGTGCAACGTATAGCCCAGACCGAAAGCAACAGGCTGATCAACATGGAAGATGAGCTGAAGCGTTATATTATCGGGCAGGACGATGCAGTAAACAAAGTGGTAAAAGCCATCAGGCGCAACCGGGCAGGGCTTAAAGACCCTAACAAACCTATTGGTACGTTCATCTTTTTAGGACCAACAGGCGTTGGGAAAACCCACCTGGCCAAAATTCTCTCCCGTAACCTCTTCGATTCTGACGATGCCATTGTGCGTATAGATATGAGCGAATACATGGAGAAATTTGCCGTGTCGCGCCTTATTGGTGCGCCTCCAGGGTATATTGGCTATGAAGAAGGCGGACAACTGACTGAAAAAGTCAGGCGCAAACCCTATTGCGTGGTGTTGCTTGATGAAATTGAAAAAGCGCACCCCGATGTGTTTCATATCCTGCTTCAGCTTCTCGACGAAGGTATTCTTACCGACAGCTTAGGCCGCAGGGTGGATTTTAAAAACACCATTGTCATTATGACCTCCAATATAGGCTCACGCCAGCTTAAAGAGTTCGGACAGGGTGTCGGTTTTGCCACCAATGCTAAAACGGCTGCTGCCAAAGAATATGCGGTATCTATTGTTGAGAACGCCCTCAAAAAGACTTTTGCCCCTGAATTTATCAACAGGGTTGACGATATCATCATGTTCGAAAGCCTCAGGAAGGAAGACATTCACAAAATTATCGACCTTGAACTGAATAATCTATATAAAAGAATTAAGGAACTGGGTTATGAAGTTGAACTCAGCCAGGCAGCCAAGGATTTTCTTGTAGAAAAAGGCTGGGATGCACAGTTTGGTGCCCGTCCTCTCAAAAGAGCCATTCAGAAATACCTCGAAGACAATCTTGCCGAAGAACTCATCAAAACAAACCTTAAAGAAAATGCACTCATCCACATTGACTATATCGCCGATGAAGACAGAATCGACATTGAAATAAAACCCAAGGTTAAGGATACTAAGGGTATAAAAGGCGAAAAATAGTTCTGAGTCTAGTGCTTACCGATTTTAAAAGGCTGCCTAATGCTTGCAGTAAATCCAGTTGCCATAAAGTACAAGTTTTTTGCTTCTGATAAGCCGTTATTAACCGTTAGTAACGATTTTGTTGTTGAAAATCAATATGTTGTACATACTGCAATCAATTTATTTAATATAGTTCATTTCGTTTCGAAATTAAGATTGATAGTTCGTCGGTATTTTCAAACCACGCAAAAAACTAATTTCATTATCTTGTTGGCGGTTTGGTATTAGGTAATCAACCATAATACTTCCTGATACTATTCTACAATAATCTTTCTGAAGTAAGTTTTATTATCCGTGTTTAGTTTAATGAGGTAAAGTCCTGAGCGTAAATTTTTGACATTCAGGTTTATAGTGCTGTTTTCCTTTTCAACTTTTTGTGTAAGTACCAAAGTGCCGCTGGTGTTGTAAATGTCGATAACGGCATCTTTTTGCAACAACCCGCCAAAGTTAAGCACTAATGTTTCCTTAACCGGGTTGGGGTATGTTTCGAAGGAGTTGTTGATATTATTTATGCCCACACAGTTTTGAAATGTCAGGTTTATGGTATCGATGGCTTTACAGCCTTGGTTATCGGTTACGGTAACCGAGAAGTTATGGCTTCCCAGGCCGACGGTGTTAATATCAACAGTAATGGTTTGCGTGGTGGCGCCTGTGCTCCATAAATAAGCCGTATAACCGGGGCCGGCATCGAGCAGGGCTGTTTCGTAGTGACAAAGCACGGCATCAGGTCCCAGGTATATGGTTGGGCCTGAAATTACCGTAACATTAATAGAGTCAAGTCCAACGCAACCTAAAGAATCGGTAACAACTACAATATATTGCCCTGTGTTGGACACATTTAAGTACTGTGTTGATGAAGTGCCTCCTGCCCAGGAGTAACTGGCATAACCAGGGCCGGCATTTAGTGTAAGAACACCGCAAACTGTAGTATCATTTCCCAGAAACACAACAGGGTTGTTGTGTTGGGTAACCGTGGTCGTATCAGATACGGCGCTACACCCATAGGCATTGGTGACAGATACCGTATAAGTGCCTGGTTGAGTTATCGTAATGCTTTGTGTTGTAAGGCCTCCCGGCGTCCACAGGTATGCGGTGCCGGCCGTAGCAGTAAGAGTTGTTGAAGAGCCGGCGCAAAGCCCCACATTAGCCGAGGGTTGAATAACCGGTTTAAATCCGGCGCATATAAAATAAGGCCGTATTACATAAGCACACGGAAAACCAAGGTCTTCTGTCTTCGACCAATTGTTCGTATTTACCTTGACCCAGGCTTTGCCGGGGTTGTAATTGTTATCGGTATAACCGAGGCCAATATTATCGCAAGTATAGTGGTCTTTTAATGCTATAAAGTAAGTGCCGGTATCGAGACTAAGCGTGCCAGTATTGAATGTGAGAGTTATCCATTGTGCACCTGCTGCAGTAAATACATAGGGATTAGATTGCGCCATTAGTGTGGCCGGAGTACCATCTGGCATAGTATTGTAAAGGAACATTGTTGTGGTATCGCCCACCACAGGGCCGGTAACATAAAAACTGACACGGCTTAGTTTATCAGGTGTAAGGAGTCTGTAATTCTGCCCCATGATAGCAATGCCACCCGAAGAAATGCCTAGTGAGCCGTCGAGGGTACTTGTAAAGCCGGCATTATCTCTTGCATAAGTACTGTCGGTTATTGAAAAATAGCTGAACATTGTATCGTTGGAGCTGTTGGCATCTACTTGTGTCATAGAAACAATATATTCAGTTTTATAGGTACCATTAATAGAAGGTATAGTGAATGCCGGTACTGTCAGGTCAATGGTACTGCCTACTGCAATGGGGCCTGACGGAGTGCTTTGGGCAGAATGAATAAGTGAATTGGCACTGTTATAAACATTAAACTTCACTTTAACGCCCGAAATAGCTGCACCGCCCTGATTTTTGGCAGTTGCCGTTAGGTTAAGCGGTTGGCCATTGTAATGTACTTTAGGTACTGTGGTATATTCATTGGGGTTGCCGGTATTTGTCAGACCAACATCATAGGGGTCTTTAGCATATACGACTACATCATCAACAAACCAGTAATAATCGTAATTACCTGTCCATTTAAACCGCACATATACTGTGGGCTGGTTAGCTGCATAAGCCGATATATTGACATCGACAAACTGAGGGTTTGGAGTTCCCTGGTTTTGTGCCAGCCCTGTATGGGCCGAATGTACTGGAATCCATTTTGTACCATTGTTGCTGACTTCAACATCGGCTGTACTGGCACCAAACTGGATAAAATAGTTGTTAAATTTAAGCCATACATAGCTTTGTCCTACACAGTTAATGGCAGGTGTCCTGAGAATAGTG
>JAKIYU010000149.1 GCA_022708385.1 Bacteroidota bacterium
ATCATGCATACCGCACCGGCCTGACAATTACTTTTTTTTCCGGCATTGCGGTAACTGTATTTACCATTGTGCAGATTATAAAATTAAATCGCTCATGGAAAGACCGGCAACTTGAAAATGCGGTTGAGACTTGGGCTGAATGGACTATTGAAGGCACTGAATGGGAAAATTACAAAGCCTTATATATATCAGATGCAAAAATAAAAAAAAACACCCTCATCTACAGTCTGACAGGGGCAGTTGTCTGGTGTTTGTTTATCGGTTTAGTTATAAGTGCTGCTGGAAGTTTTTCGACTGCAATAATAACTTCTTTGGCTACCACACCTGTATTCTGGGGTTTGCTCTATATGATTATTCTTAAGGTGAGCAACTACCAAACAAACCACCTGGCCAATGCTTCCAAAGCTGAAATCAAAGCCTTTGGCGAATTACTGCTTGTCAACGGCAAAGCCATTTTTCTAAACACACCGGGCCTTAAACCCTGCACCTTAAAAACGGAAGAAAAAAACGGGGTATGGGCTGCCGTTCTAATTCTCGAATCCATTTCCCCCCGTCGCCGAATTACCCAGGAACATCGCATCCCCTTTCCCGCTGCAAAAACAGATATTGTAATAGCTTATATCGAAAAAATCAGAAAAACATACAATGTATAAAAAAAATAAGTGTGAAGTGTGAAGTGCCTAAAGTTCAAAGTTCGGAGTTCGGAGTTCGGAGTTCAGAGTTCGGAGTTGGCCTCCCACGTAGCTAACTTCACACTTCACACTTCACACTTCAGCT
The DNA here is from genome assembly GCA_022708385.1 of Bacteroidota bacterium. Taxonomy (GTDB): domain Bacteria; phylum Bacteroidota; class Bacteroidia; order Bacteroidales; family PXBB01; genus JAKIYU01. The sequence continues at coordinate 778 of JAKIYU010000149.1, forward strand.
CACTTCCTCCTACTGGCAATTACAGGCTTTCGAAAAAAGCACTTCCGTGTTGGGAAACCATTTAAGTATCACTTCCTGCTGCTTTCGGTTCATATAAATAACACGCATATCCAGCTTCTCCAGTGTATGCTTGAGCTTCGACATTTCATACGGCAACACATCCACCTCTGTACCCCAGATATCAAGCAACCTTAGGGCATACAGCTGACCCATTTCAGCAGGCAACGACTGAAGCTTATTGTTGTTTAAAACCAACTCTTTCAGGTTCGACAGTTTGCCTATTTCGGCAGGTATTGCCGTTAGTTTGTTTTTCGACAGGTTAAGATACTGCAGATACGTTAATGAAGCTATTTCAGGTGGCAACTTAACAATTTGATTATGGCTGAGGTCAAGTTCATGCAAGTTTTTAAACCGGAAAATATCTATCGGAAATTTGTTCAACTTCTTCTTTTTTAACTTTAACCGATAAACCTCATCGGGTTGCAGCAGGGCCTCTTTAAGGTCGGTAAAAACCTTTTTCCCTGATAATGATGCCGAATCAAGCAATTGCGCATACAATAATGCATCTGTTAACGCCATAGCTAAAAACAATATTATCAAATATATACGCAAATATTTTTTCAAGTGAAAATCAAAAAAATCATGATACAATAATAACGGGTAAATGTATAAATTATTCTGAAATTTTTCTTTATTTTGCATTATCTTTCTTACTGAAGATGAATAAATGCATCCCATATTTTTCTTGCTTATTATTTATTTTAGCACTTCCATTATTAATTTCGGCACACAATGTTCAGAAAGACACTACCATTGCTGATATTAAAGGTTATGATATCGCAGCCGAAAAGAAAGCGGAATTGTATTTTAAATTCGCCTTGAAACATAAAGTGGGGTTCCCCTGGCAAGCCATCCACGCACTCGACCTTGCCACAGAAATTTACACTGAAGCAAACGCTTTGCAACAAGTAGCAGAAGTTCAGTCGCAAAAAGCCCAAATTCTGACTCAAAAAGAGCTTTATATCCCAGCCATCTTATATTTTCTTAAAGCTTACAAAACCTTCGATGAAGCCAATTTATTAAGCTCAAAAGCGTGGCTCCTTGTCAATATCGGCAACATCTATTTCGACCTTGAACAATACAACACAGCAAAAGCTTTCTATTCGAAGGCCTCTGTTATTTTCAGTAATATAAAAGAATATTTTGGCTTGTCTGTTTGCATGCTGAATTTTGGCCTTATCAACGAAAAATTAAACAAACAAAATGACGCTATGTATTTTTATAGGGTGTCAAAAAAAATCCGCTCTAATTTACCTGACCCCTACCTGACAGCTCATATAAACTATTATATTGCCAGAGTGTATTTTAATATGGGCTTGCACGAAGAAGCCATTAAGTTCCTTTTTGAATCGAACAAAATTATTAAATCCACAACATATACTATTGATGAAATAACTCAACAGCTTTGTAAAAATTATTTGCTCCTCGCCCATGTATATGAAGCCCAGAAAAAAACAGACATGGCTTTATCATTTGCCGATACCGCCTTATTATATGCCCGCTCAAACTTCGATACCCTGAATATTATTAACATACTCATTTTCAAAGGAAATAACTATTTAAGTTATAATAAAAATAACGAAGTACTTGCCAGTTATAACAAGGCGCTTGCCCTCTCTGATTCTCTTAAAAATACTGAACTAAAAAAACAGATATTACTCCTGCAAATAAAACACAGTATAAAACAAAAAGATTTATCAAATACAGCATACTATTTCAATTTGTTAGAGAAAAACATGGCTCTTGAAACCAAGGCTACGTTGATGCAGAAAAACAAAAACCTCAGTCTTGCTATTAAATCTTTCTTTAATCAGATAAAACTTGATGAAGCTAAAGTTACTGAAAAATACAACAATTTTGTTATTTTTTTTCTTACTGTTATTTTTATAATAATTATTTGCATTGTTCTTATCTTTTTCTACTATAAAAACCGCTTATGGAAAAGCAACAAATTAATTCTTGACAGTGCTTTCGACGGCATCATTCTCCATAAAAATGGTGTTATATATGATATTAACACCTCATTTCAGAAATTTACAGGCTACAGCTTAGGCGACCTGAAAAACAAAAATGTCCACGAAATCTTTTCTTCTGAATCGTACTACACTATATTTAAAAATACTGCTCTAAGTGGAAATGTATTCGATTTTTCAAGAATAAAACTTAAAAACAATACTTGGATTGACGTTGAAGTAGAAGCCAAACCAGTCGTTTACAGGGGCAAAAATATGCGAATTGTAACAATACGTGATATAACCGAACGCCTGCGTTCCGAAACCCAAATACATCTTTTCCGCACTATTATAGAACAAAGCTTCTCTGCGATAGTCATTACCAACACACAGGGTAATATCGAATATGTTAATCCCAGCTTTTCAAAGTTAACCGGTTATTCTTTTGAAGAAGTCATCGATAAAAATCCCCGAATACTTAAATCCGGCCACCACCCCATTGAATTTTACAATGACATGTGGCATACCATTAGCTCCGGCAACGCTTGGATGGGTAATATTAGAAATAAAAACAAAAACGGGCAACTCTTTTGGGAAGAAACCATTATTACACCTATTAAAGACGCCAACGGCCACATCATTAAATATGCCGCCATCAAACGCGATATCACTAAACGCAAACAACTTGAAGACGATATTAAACTTCTCAACAACCAATTAAAAATGGTCTTCGAAAGTATTGATGCTTATGTTTTTGTGCTTGACTTTAAAACCGATAAGATATTGTTTGCCAATCAAGGTGCTACAGCATCTTTTGGCGATATTACCAACAAACACATTAACGATGTTATTTTCAATGAAGAAAGCCAGCAATTTTTAAATATTCCAAAAATCGAACTTCTGAAAAAACGCACGGCCACCACATCACATAGCTCTCACACCGAAGAAGTATTCCTTAAAACTTCAGGGCGCTGGTACGAATTTACTTCCCGGATAATTACCTGGGTAAATAAAGAAAATGCCATACTCCTTATGGCTTACGATATTACCGACCGTAAAAATACCATCAGCCTCCTTAACGAACTCAATGCCACCAAGGACAAATTCTTTTCTATCATTGCCCACGACCTGCGCAACCCCTTTCAGGGCCTGCTGGGTTTTGTCGAAATACTGAGCAGCCTTCCCGATTACAACGACACCAAAATGGTTAAAATGTTGCTTTCCAATATCGAAAGCGCTTCAAAAAATGCCTATACCCTTCTCGAAAACTTATTACAATGGGCCAACCTGCAAAAAGGAAACGTTAAATTAAACAAAACTGCCTTTTCCCTTAATAACCTTGTCAACGAAGCCATTAAACTCCTGCTACCTTTGGCAAATAATAAAAATATTGCACTCAATAATAAAATTTCTACTTCTATAGAAGTCTTTGCCGATGCAAATGCGTGCCAAACTATCTTATATAACCTGCTTAGCAATGCCATTAAATTTACACCCGACAACGGGTATATTACCGTTAATGCTACTTTAAATGAGAAATTTGCCGAAATTACCATCACTGATACAGGTATTGGTATTCCACAGGAAATGCTCCCCGTACTGTTCCGGATTGACACCAAATATTCAATTCTTGGCACCAGGGGTGAAAAAGGCACAGGGCTGGGGCTTATTCTTTGTAAAGAACTGGTCGAGCTTAACGGAGGTAATATTTATGCCGAAAGCCAGTTTAAAAAAGGCTCAACATTTACCTTTACCATACCCGTAAACATCTCTTCCGATTAAATATACACGCATCTTAAAAAAAATTTAATTCATAGTTCTCATAATATCATTCCCATTTCCCAACTCACTATTTTGTTTTTTAGTCTAATATTTTAGTTAATGTCAGAAATAAAAAAGCATGTAAATATTCCTGTATTTCTTCCAGAATTTGCCTGCCCTAAAAAATGTATTTTCTGCAATCAGTCCTCCATTACTGGTGTGGGCAAACTCCCTGATATTCAGTCCATAATAAATACCATCGAAACACACATCAAAACCATTAATTATAACACAACTACAGTCGAAATAGCTTTTTTTGGCGGCAATTTCACTGGGATACCCGTAGGCACACAAGAACAAATCCTGCAAAGCGTTCAGCCCTACCTGAAACAAAAAAAAGCAATCGGTATCCGCCTATCAACCCGTCCTGATTTTATCACGCCCGAAAGCCTGCTGCTGCTTAAAAAATACAACGTCTGTACCATCGAACTCGGCGTACAGAGCATGGACGACCAGGTGCTCGAAAAATCAGGGCGGGGATACACCTCCTGCATTGTTGAAAAAGCTTCGGAAATGATACGGAATGAAGGCTTTTCATTAGGCCATCAGATAATGTTGGGCCTGCCCGGCGACAGCTTACAGAAAGCATTGGAAACAAGCCACAAAATAATCCTGTGCAAACCTTCCTTTGTGCGTATATATCCCCTGCTCATTTTTAAGAACACCCCCATCGAAATACTTTACCACAATGGTTCATACAATCCCCTGTCGCTTGAGGAAGCCCTATTGCAGGCCAAAAACATTTTTAAAGTTTTTCAAAAAAATAATATACCAGTAATAAAAATGGGGCTGCATCCTTCAGAAGGATTAATGACCGGGCAAAACCTTGTTGCAGGCCCCTTCCACCCTTCTTTTGCAGAACTCGTACTGACAGCCTTATGGAAAGAATTATTAATCCCTCTCATGGATAACCCCTCCGAATGCATAACCATTTATGTAAATCCCGAAAATATCAATCACGCTATTGGCTTCAAATCCGAAAATAAACTATTACTTTTGCAGGCTTTCAAAAAAATCCATTTTAAACCCGACAGCAGCCTGCCCCCTTTCACTTTCCATGCCGTTTATTGTTAACACCGACATATCTTCCAAAGCCCTTCAGTCGCTCGAAAAATTTGACGAAGTAATCCTTTTTAAAACAATTGGCATTACCTACAGCGCCATCTCAAACCACCCCGACATATTTTTTACTCCAATAGGTAAGAGCACAATGATTTATGCGCCCAATACGCCACCGGCATACATTGACAAGCTCATAAACAGTAATGTAATAATGATTAGTGGAGAAAAAAAAGTAACTCTTACTTATCCAGGAACTGCCTGTTATAACGCCTGCGTTACTTCTTCGCATATCATTCATAACACAAAAATTACCGACAGGGAAATTGTCAACCAACTGCCCGCACACACACAATTACATGTCGCCCAGGGCTACACACGCTGCAATCTCATTGCTTTTTCCGAAAAGCATTTTATGACTTCTGATATGGGTATATACAATACATTATTAAAGCACAATTTTAATGTCCTTTTTGTTTCCCCTGAAAACATCATATTGAAAGGTTTCAAAAACGGCTTTCTGGGTGGCTGCTGTGGCATAATGAATAATTTTTTCTTTATTAATGGCGCCCTAAAACACCTCCCCGGTTTAAAATATATAGATAAATTTATGTCAAACCTCCCTTTTAATATCATCGAACTCTCTTCCGGAAAGCCGGAAGACATTGGAGCCATTCTCCATATTTAACCGTATAAATCTTAATTTTTCCTACAGTAAAAAAAATATTAAAAAACACTTGACTTTCGCAAAAAAATTTTGTATATTTAATCATTTATATAAAGTCTAATAATTAATTGCACAAATTAATTTCATTTTTTCGTTTGAGCAAAAGAAATGTGAGAACATTTTCCAGAAGAGCACTTTTCTTTCTTTAAGGCTTAATATA
>JAKIYU010000150.1 GCA_022708385.1 Bacteroidota bacterium
CACCCTATATTGAATTACAGTTTCTTGTGCTTTCGCACAACGAGCACCAGATGAAAGAAGCAGTTAAACTTTGCAAAGACCTTGGTGCAAACAAACTGGTTTTTAAAACGGCACAGCTGTACGATGTAAACGCTAACAGCCACATGTTACCCAAGCACACTAGATATTCAAGGTACATATTAAACAAAGAAGGGAAATATACTATTAAGGTGCAGAAGCAGCGCGGTTGTTACAAGATGTGGCATACCGCCGTTATTACCTGGGAGGGCGATGTGGTGCCCTGTTGTTATGATAAAGACGCAGAGTATGTCATGGGAAATTTGAAAGAGCAAAGTTTTAGAAACATCTGGAGGGGAGAAAAATACAAGAGATTCAGAGAAATGGTTTTAAGTAAGAGAGGTATAATACCTATGTGTTCTATGTGCAGCGAAAAATAAATCTGGTTATTTATATCACTGCTCTCGTAGCCGAATGAAGAAAGCATGGATTTGACATAATTGGCACTCTGCCGGGTGGCTTATGCCATCTAAAACTGGGCTATGTGGACGCGTATATTATGATCAGAAAATTTTTAACATAAATGCTTATTCTAAATAATTAATTTTTTGTATTTTTGCTTATTCTAAATAAGCAAATATATGGAAACATTAATTTTAAAACACTTAAAAAAAATTGCGCAGGTAAATTTCCCCTTTAAGAGAGAAATTGCAGAAAGAATACACTGGAAAGAACGCATCATAGGTATAAAAGGCCAAAGAGGCGTGGGAAAAACCACTTTGCTTTTACAACAAATTCGTCATAATTTCAACAACGACAAATCTGCACTTTATGTAAGTTTAGATGACTTGTATTTTTCGGAGCACAAATTAGTGGAACTGGCCGAAGAATTTATTGCCAGAGGGGGTAAATATCTTTTTCTCGATGAAGTACACAGATACCCAAATTGGACAATAGAAATTAAAAATATTTATGATGATTTTCCTGAGCTAAATATAGTTTTTACTGGTTCCTCCATGTTTCATTTAAATAATTCGAAAGCAGATCTGAGCCGTAGGATGGCCTATTATACCATGCCCGGCTTGTCATTAAGAGAATACATTAATTTTTCTTTAAATAAAACATACACTGTTATGTCCCTCAACGAGATAATAAAGTCTCATACAGATTTTGCCTTATCAATAAGAAATGAATTTAAGCCAATTGTATTATTTCAGGATTATCTGAAGCAAGGGTATTTCCCATTTTATAATGAATATAAAATGACATTCTACCAACGCATAGAAGAAATTATTAATACAACAATAGATATAGATATTATGTATTCCAAGGGGTTAAATACAGCAGGGTTAATGAAAATGAAGCAACTGCTATATGTGATTGCACAGTCGGTTCCTTTCAAACCAAACATTGCAAAATTAAGCGAGAGGATAGGTGTAAATAGAAATACATTAATAACATATATTAAACATCTCGAAGACTCTGGAATTATTAATACCCTTTATGCATCAATACAAGGCATAGGGATTTTACAAAAACCCGAAAAAATATATCTTGAAAACACCTGTTATAATTATGCTTTATGCATTAAAGAGCCCGAGGCAGGAACTCTGAGGGAGACTTTTTTTCTTTCTCACCTCAAACAAAATAACAACGTAACTTACACAGATAAAGGTGATTTTATTATTGATGACAAATATTTCTTTGAAGTTGGCGGAAAAAATAAAGGTTTCAAACAATTAAAGGGTGCTTCAAATGCATATATAGCAGTTGACAACATAGATATGGGAATAGATAAGAAAATCCCGTTATGGGTACTTGGATTTTTGTATTAAGTTTTACACTGAATATCCTGCTGCAACTTTTTAAAAACACTAAGATATTCCTGCTGCCAGCATATAATCTACTGTTTCAGTATAGCCCCTTTCATTAAGGAAAGCTCTTATTTGGGGCGTTACATGCCGGTTACCCACAAAGCCAATAATAAAACAGGTTCCGGCAGGTGGCACATCCTTGTATGAAATACACTTACCCGCGTTTATTTTACGGGTATCCACATCAATAAAGAACTGCACTTTGTGGCCCAGTTCTTCGAGCAATGCAGCGTTTTTTCTTCCCAGTTTTCCGGCACCCCAAACGGCAATACAGGGATGGAAGGGATTATGGCTGCGAAGCCATATATCGAGATACCTTATTTTAACCCTGTTAAAGGCATCCGGACTGTATCGGGGGTCGGTGCGGCTGAGTCTTTGGGGGTGGTCGAACCAATCGAGAACAGTTACAGGGAGCTTACAACAGCGGGCACCGGCACAGAGCCACCGCAACCACATTTCGTAATCTTCAGGGAAAGGGCCCTCGGCATAGGTTCCGTACTTTTCCAAAGCTGCACGGGTAAACATTACAGATGGGTGTGCAAAAGGGCTTTCAATAAACATATTTCTACAGATATCATTTTCGGAAATTATACCGTTAAGCCATTCAACATACCTACGATAGCCTTCAAGGGCGGAACTTTCAGAGGCGTACCTGACCAAACCGCTCACAAGAGACACACCAGGATTATCTCTCAGAAAATCCATCTGCAGCCAAAGCCTGTCGGGATGAGATACATCATCGGCATCCATGCGGGCAATGTATATACCGCGGCACATCGACAGGCCATGATTCAAAGCATTAACAATGCCTTTGCGGGGTTCGTGACATAGTGTTATTCTGCTGTCGGAAGCAGCGAATTCCTGCGCCATAGCAAGCGTTTCATCTGTTGAACCATTATCTATAAGAATCAGTTCCCACTTAGTGAAAGTTTGGCAGATAATACTCTCTAAAGCTCTGCGCAGTGATTTTCCGGGATTATAAAAGGGCAACAGGACTGAAATAACAGGCCGGTCAGTAGTGCTGGTATTACTCAACAGTGTTGTCATCCTTTTTATAATGCCAGTTTACAGTGGGGTTATTTTTGTTTTCGGGCACAGGGGGCGTATATTTTTCGTCTTCAGTAAAGAGCTCATCAAAAGTCAGGTCATCGTCTTCATCGTCGTCGGGGATGTGTGGTTTCTGAGGGCCTTCGTTTTTATAATAGATGGCTACAATGATGCCTGCGAGTAAACCGGTGAGGTGTGTTTCCCATGAAATTTTTTCGATAGTAGGAAAGATGCCCCAAATAATGCCGCCGTAAAGAAATACAATAGTAAGCGATACGGCAATAAGCGGTGCAAAGCGGCGAAAGATACCGCTAAAAAAAAGGAATGAGGCCATGCCGTAGATAAGTCCGCTGGCCCCTATATGAAAGGCATCACGGGCAAAAAACCATACCCAAAAGCCCGATAAAAAATATATCAGAATGAATGACCAAAGCGCAATTTCCCTGTAGAAATAAAACAATGCCCAGCTCAGTAAAAAAACGCCCACGGTATTCGAGAGCAAATGATGTATGCCCGAATGAATAAGGGGGGCTGTCAGGATGCCGATAAGGCCGCTTAATTTCAGTGGAAAAATACCAAGCGTGACGATATCGAGTTTAAGTAATGTTTCAATTATTTTTACCAGCCAGAGCAAGGCCGTAAACGACACAGGAAATATGAGGCTATTAAGTAAGGTTGTTCTGTCCGGCTTGAACATAAATTCAAAAATATATTTACAAATTTAAAAAAATATCATTCCTTCGTGTGGAATTTTATTTCATTTATTATCATTGTTCACGCTATTTTTAATACTTTTACTCTAATAAAGTATTTATAACTGATATTAGTACGAATTAAAAAAAATTACTGTCATGAAAACAAAAGGTATTTTTTTGCTCCTTTTCATCAGCTTAGTCATTTATGCAAGTGTACAATTCACCTTTAATAAAACAACCACATTAAACACACCAGGTATGGGAATAAAACCTATTGAACACAAAGACGAATGGAAGAAAATTGACTCGCTGCTTAACAAAGGGCTCACACAATCGGCCATGAAAGAAGTGGATGCATTGTATAAGGTTGTCAAAGCCGAAAACAACACGCCACAGATTGTCAAAACCGTAATTTACAAAGCCAAGATGACCGACCTTAAAGAAGAGGACAGTTATCTTAAGATTTTCAAAATTGTGGATACAGAAATTGCAGATGCAAAAGCTCCGTTAAAGAACATCCTCTATTCGCTTCAGGCGGAATTGTTCTGGCGCTATTACACCAGCAACCGCTACCAGTTTATGGAGCGCACAGCTACTGTAGATTTTAAAAACGACGATATTGCCACGTGGGATCTTAAAACCCTAGTAAACAAAATAACGGACTGTTATATGAAATCGCTCGAAAACAGCGATATACTGAAAAGCCAGAGCATTGAGAATTATAAAGCCATACTGTCGGATGAAAAATTAAAGAGCACCTGCCGTCCTACCTTGTATGATTTTCTTGCACACCGGGCCATGGATTATTTTTCGAACGAGGAGCCCGGGCTGACAAAGCCTCTTGATGCCTTTAAAATAGACAATCCCGAATACCTGTCGTTGCCAGAGAAGTTTGCCGGTCTGGCTTTTTCGACCACCGACAGCTTATCGTTAAAATACTATGCTTTGAAAATCATGCAGGATGTAATTAAATTTCATCTTACAGATAAAAACCTTGCCCCCCTAATTGACGTTGATCTTAAGCGTCTTTCATTTGTACAGCGTAATGCAGAATTTGACGATAAGGACACACTCTATTTCAAATCTCTTTGCAGGTTAGAGGAAAAATACGCTCAGGATCCCGCGTCGGCCGATGTGTCGTACCTGATAGCCAGTTCGTACCACCAGAGAGGGCAAAGTTACAATGCCCTGCAGGGAGATGATTACAAATGGGACATAGCTACTGCACTTAGCAAATGCTATGATGTGGTAGAGAAATTTCCCGAAACAGACGGCGGTAAAAACTGCCTTAACCTGATAGACCGCATCAGAAGCTCGAGGATAAATCTTACAATTGAGAAGTTTGTTCCTGTAAATAAACCTTGCCTGAGCCATATTTCATATACAAATGTAAACAAGCTTCAGCTGCGCATCATCCCCGCCAATTACGAGAAGTTAAGAGAAGAGCCGGGTAGCTACAAATCTCAGCAGGAGCTTATTAACAGTTACATTAAAATGAAATACGACACGCTGTTGTCCTTTAATCTGCCTGATGACAAGGACTACCAGGCGCATTCTGCCGAGTTGCCATTGCCAGCTCTCAAAGCCGGCTATTATATCCTCCTGGCATCCGACAACAATAACTTTTCTTTTACCGAAGGTGATGTGGCTTATACATATCTGATGGTAACCGACCTGAGCTACATTACCAGGCGCAAGAACGACGGCACCTACCAGATTTTTGTTCTGAACCGCAATAACGGCACGCCTGTAGCCGGAGCTAAGATACAAACCTACTTTGAGGAATACAATAATGCCAAACGCATTTATGAAAGCAAAAAAGGAAAAAACTATATAACAGACAAGGATGGCTTTGTGGAAATACTTGCAGAAAAAACGGACTATTACCGCAATTACAGTATAGAAATTACCCACGAGAACAACTTCATTTTTTCCAATAAAGAATTTTACATGTACGGATATTATGAAAACGATAACAAACCTGTACTGAACACCTATTTCTTTACCGACAGAGCCATTTACAGGCCTGGACAGACGGTATATTTTAAGGGTATAATGATTGAAACGAACGGAGAAGAGAAAATTATCAAGACTAATTATCCCACCACGGTCACCTTTTACGATGTAAATTACCAGGCCGTAAGCACTTTAAAACTTAAAACCAACGAATTCGGTACCTTCAGCGGTACATTTACCACACCCCAAGGTGTGCTCACAGGCTCAATGAGTATAGGCAATGAAAGTGGCAACAAATATTTCAATGTGGAAGAGTACAAGCGACCCAAATTTGAGGTTAAGTTTGACCCTGTGAAGGGCTTATACAGGCTTAATGAAGATGTTAAAGCCAAAGGCAAGGCCACAGCCTATGCAGGCAGCTCAGTTGATAACGCTGAGGTCAAGTACAGGGTAGTGCGCAACACACAATATCCCTATTATATTTATGGCTGGCGTTGGGCTTTCCCCTCCTCGCCTGAGGTAGTTATAAAAACCGGCGCTACCAAAACAGATGCCTCTGGCGCTTTCGAAGTAGTGTTTAATGCCGTTCCCGACAAGAAAGTAAATAAAAAATTCAAGCCTGTGTTTAACTACACGATTTATGCCGATGTAACGGATATTACAGGAGAAACACGAAGCACCAGCACTAATTTACAAGTGGGATATACATCCATGCTCATCAGCATGTATGTTCCTGAAAGCATCGAAAAGAAAGACTTTAAAGCTTTCACACTCTCCACGACCAACCTTAACGGAGAAAGAGAATCTGCCAGTTGCCAGGTTATCATTTCACGCCTTAAAAATCCCGAAAGTGTGCGCAGGCAGAAGCTGTGGACCCGTTGCGACAAGAAACTGCTTACTGAAGCTGATTACAGAAAATTGTTCCCAAAAGATTTATATGATAATGAAAATGATTATATGAGCTGGGAAAAGGAAAAGCCAGTT
>JAKIYU010000151.1 GCA_022708385.1 Bacteroidota bacterium
TGTCAAGGGGAATAAAAATATCGGGCATAATGCCGCCGCCGCCATAAACCACTCTTCTGTGTTCGGTGTAAAATTTAAGTGAATCGGGGAAATGGATGCTGTCGGCAGAAGTTAGTTCGCCTTTGTTGTACCTGTTCACAAGGTCTTTGTTGTAATTTTCGACACCCCCTTCGTACGATTTCTGAATATTTCTTCCGGAGGGTGTATAATACCTGGCCGTTGTTAGGCGTATAATAGAGCCATCAGGCAGGTCGAAGGGACGCTGAACAAGACCTTTGCCAAAAGAACGCCTGCCGATAATGACAGCCCTATCGAGGTCCTGAACGGCTCCAGAAACGATTTCACTTGCTGAGGCAGATCCCTCATCAATTAACACGACCAATTTGCCTTTAGAAAATTTGCCTTCTTTTAGCGACACATAATTTTCTCTGGGGCTGGCTACGCCTTCGGTATAAACAATCAGTTTTCCTTTTGGTAAAAATTCTTCCGACAGGCTGATTGATACGTCGAGAAAGCCTCCCGAATTGCCTCTAAGATCAAGAATCAGGTTTTTCATGCCTTCTCGCGATAACTTTTTGTAGGCATCATTGAACTCCTGCATGGTGGTGCGGGAAAACTTGTTCAATTTAATATACCCGATATCCTCCTTAATAATAAAGGAAGCATCGATGCTATTGATAGGAATTTTATCCCGGGTAATGGTAAAGTCTATTACATTTTCAACACCTCTGCGAAAAATGCCAACAGTGACCTTAGAACCTTTCTCACCCCTGAGTTTTTTCATAACGTAATCGTTGTTTATTTTAGGACCGGTAGCATCTTCGCCGTCAATTCTGACAATGCGGTCGCCGGGGATAATACCTAGTTTTTCTGATGGTCCTCCCGGTGTGGGGGCAATTACCATAATGGTATCGTTAAGTATTTGAAATTGGACACCTATACCTTCAAAACTTCCAAGCAAAGGCTCGTTGGCTTTTTTTTGCTCTTCCTTGCTCATATAAACCGAATGCGGGTCAAGGTCTTTGAGCATACCACGAATGGCAAATTCAACAAGTTCGTTATTATTAACTGTGTCAACATAAAATAATTGAATAATTTGTAATGCTTTAATAAATTTTACTTCATTTTCATCGTATGTTTTAATCGACTGCGGGAATACGACTTTTGAAAAGATAAGCAGGATTAATACAGTTATAATGGATTTTAACTTTAAATAGTTCATGGAGTAATATTTGAATTTACTAACGTTAACAGCTGTTTATAAAATTTATTTTCCAAAAAGGAAAATATCACATTTACAAACTTACATAAAATATTATATGTGTACTGTTGTATTAAAAAATTCTTTTTGTAAGCGGAATGAAATAGTATTAGTATTATTGTAAAAACGTCATCCGATAACCTTATGGAAGTATTCATTTTTAAGAATTAATCGGATTTATGCACCTAAACGATTTGCTGGTACAAAAGAGAGTAAGTCCGTTTTAATCTTCTGCCGGACACATAAGCGGTTCGGGCTCGGTGTCTTTATCTTCACCAAACCAAATTGCTGCATAGTTTTTATAAATTCCAACCCCCAAAGCATTCCATTTCTTTGTGTTCCATGTAGCTTTATTAATAATAACGTTATTGTGGGGCGTGCTTTTTTTCCAGACCCGAAGCGCTTCAAATGCACCGGCCTGGCCTGAGCTCACATAATAAACGCACTCGTAGCCATAACCCTTATAAGCAGTAAGTTCTGAAGGTTTAAGCCACATACATTCCCATGTTTTTTCATTTTTCGCATCATATTTACAGGTGCTCCATCCATGCGACATTTCCTTAACATTTTTGTATAAATCGACCATATGGCTATGTGCCACATACGAAAGTGATCGGGACAATGGTATGGGGGGCAAGTTCTTTTCCTTTCGATAATCATTTACAAGAAGATAAAGTTTCCTCTCCTCAACGGTAGTGCAATGGCTTTTGTAAGATGTGTCAGGAGGGGTGGCATTTGCATGGCAGGTAAGCAGGCTTGCCAGAAGAAAGACAGTACTCAGCATAAGTAATAATTTTAATACCCAAATAACGTTTATTCAAAGTATTTGTTATAATTATGAAAAATGATTTATAAATTTATACACTAAAATTTCTTCATGAAGAAAGTATTTTTTTTTGTAATTACACTGTTATTATTTCTTAGCACAAGTGCTCAGAACAGGAAAATTGACGATTCATTACTGGTTGCTGCTTACAATAATGATTTACAACTGGTTGAGAAACTGCTGGCCGACAGCGTTAATGTTAATGCAAAGACCGAGGAAGGTGTTACCCCACTGATGTATGCAGCACAAAACGGCAACGACACCATGATTGATTTATTAATCAATCATGGGGCATTGGTAAATGAAAAACCTGTTGACGGTTATACTGCCCTTATAAGCGCCTGCCTGTTCAATCATCTGAATGCCGCCATCAGCCTTATTGAACAAAATGCCGATATCAATGCCACCACAGAATATGGCGCCACACCCCTTATGATTGCCGCTGCTTATGGTTATTATATAATAACCGACATGTTGCTCTACTATAATGCCCAGACAGAAATTAAGGATTTATACGGAAATACGGCACTCAATATTGCAGCCACGCATGGTTTTTTCGACATTGCAGAATTGCTTATCAGCAAAGGTGCCCAAATAGATGCCAGCGACGAAAACGGCTATACACCTCTTATGTCGGCAATTATAAATAATCAGGTTAAAACCGTCGAGGTACTCTTAAAGAACAAGGCACAAATTAACGCACAGAACAACAAAGGCTTTACACCTCTTATGCTGGCATTAAGAGCGCGTAACGACACCATCGTGCAGATGCTCACCGAACAGCCATTTGACCTCAGTATCCGTAACGCCTATGGACAAGGTGCCCACGAGGTGGCTTTGCTTAACAAAAACAAAAGTTTTAAGAAAGCCCATCCCGAAAAGAATAAAATTAAAAATTATTTGCCCTATATAAAAAGTATTGAATTTACAAACGGCCTGTCGATGGCTACAAACGACATAATGTTTTATCAAAACACAGGGATTTATGATGTGCGGAATGCTTTAAACCTTACACTGGGATATGCTACCAGAATAGGCAAGAAAAAAATTCTGGAAAGCCTCAACAACAGTGTTTTTTACCAGTACAACGAAAAACGCTCGCATCTTTTTGCCGGTATTACAAAAGATTTCACACTTAGTTTCGACAGCGAAAATGAAACGGGCATAGAAGCGGGTTTGCGTTTTTTGTACAGTTTCGGAAATATTGAGGGAACCACCGCCAAAGCCGTTAAACAATTCCTGCTTTCGCCAATATCGGGCTTATATTATTCACACGACTTCATTACTTTCAGGCTTACTTATGCTTATTTCAAAGTAAAAACGGCCAAGCTCTCTCCACATAAATTAGAAATCGGGGTAAGCATAAACATCAACGTCAGGAAAAACCCTGAACATAAAAAATCTATTTACTGGGTGAATTAATGTATGGCAAAAACGCTGTTCCATAAAATTATTATAAGCAGGTATTGGATCTGCCTCATTGTGCTGATGGGAAACATTTGTCTGTCGGGGTATGCACAGAGTTTTGAGCCACAGGGATATCTTGATTATGTCGATATGAATGGGGGAAACGGATGGGCTTATGATGAAGATGCAGGCATGCAGCCCATTGAAGTGCATATTTACATCGACAACCGTTTGTATGCCATATTACTTGCAGACGAAAGCAGACCCGACCTGGTCAGCAACGGTTTTACTCCTAACCCTGAGCATGGTTTCAGTTTCTTTATTACGGGTTTCGATACCACGCGGGCACATGAAATTGCTGTTTATGCCATTGACTATGGGGGCACTTCCTCTACGCTTTTGGGTAATTGTCCGAGCAGGGTGAGAAATATACCTGCAGGTGATGCCGTTATAAGCCATCCTGCAGGCCCCTCCGACATTGTTATAACAACTTCGCAGCGGCTTGCAGTGGCCATCGGTTCGCTTATCTGGGATGGAAAGGAATTTATTGACAGTTACGACCATGGCAGGGAGTTACAATCGGCACTGTCGTTCAACCATTGGGGAGAATGCTATAACCCTACAGAAGCCGGCTGTGCACTTGATGACACGGGCAGTACCAGTACAAGTTTTCTGCAATATCTCAGCACTTCGGGCAATATGCTTGAGACGCAGA
This sequence comes from Bacteroidota bacterium, assembly GCA_022708385.1. Classification (GTDB taxonomy): domain Bacteria; phylum Bacteroidota; class Bacteroidia; order Bacteroidales; family PXBB01; genus JAKIYU01. Next base: position 4,210 of record JAKIYU010000151.1, read on the forward strand.
CTTTGCCGGCATTCTGGACACAACCCGGAGATACGGCGCCTGTATGCGGCTATGCCCTTAATACCACTGAAAGAGCCCCTTATTATTTTCACAAGAAAGTGCAGATTGGTATGCCGGGCATGCCCCACGTCATACAATACAATACTTCATTCGACATGCCTGTAAACACTTCATATAACATAGGGGCTTTTGAAGTGACCACGGCTTACATGCCCATTGATTTTTCGGTGTTTTGGACGTATAACCCTGCATCGCAAATATTAACGCCCCTTACAGACGGCCCTGGAGAACAGGGATTACCTGTAATAATTGCCACTGCCAACAGCAATTATGCACTGGGCATTTATTCCCCCGATTTGCCCGACACTATGTATCCTGACAAGGGTTACGGCAGGTTTCGTTATGACGATTGCACTAAATGGAATTGCGTTTTCAAAAAAACGCCCGTCACTGAGGGCACCTATAACTTCCGTAGTTACGTTATTGCAGGTTCTTTAAATAATGTAACTGTTTCTATGACCCAACTTTATAATTATTTTATTGTTTCGGCTGATTTTACAGCGGATACAACCTGTGCAGGCATGCCTGTTGTATTAACTGACCAAAGCATAGGAGTCAATGCAGAAACTTTATATTACTGGGATATATATGATGATGGTGTAATTGATGACAGCACACAAGGCAACATTAGCTACACTTTCAATACTGCAGGCATTTACCCTGTCCGTTTAACGGTAATAAACGGCATAGACAGCGCCCACAGAAGTACCATTGTTAAAAACGTCATTGTTATTGACAAACCGGATGCCGGGCTGATAAGTGGCCACCTTAGCGTGTGTGAGGGCAGTGAGCAGGTATATTATGTAACAACCGAACCAGGCGCACTATATTATTCATGGACTTTGCCCCTGAGATGGACAGGCCTCTCGGATGTCGATTCGATTACAGCCACAGCAAGTATTATGGGAGGCGTCGTTGCCGTTAGTGTTACAAATCAGTGTGGCACAGGACAACCTGCATATTTAAATGTAAATGTAAATGCCCCCCCACACACACCGGTAATTACCTATATCCTTATTATACTTAGTTCAAATGCCCAGTCAGGCAACCAGTGGTACAACGAAAATGGCCCTATACAAGGAGCAACAGGCGCAATATTTAAACCGCTATCGCAGGGATGTTATTACGTAATGGTTACGGATGCAAACGGTTGTGTTTCGGAACCATCAAACATCATTTGCAATGGCATTACCAATACCCCTTTTGAAATAAATACAGGTGAGGCATTGAATTTATGGTATAACTCCCTTAGCCATAAGTTGAACATTATTTCCAAAGACCTTTCCTTTTCAGCAAAAGGCCGGTTAACAGTTTACACAACTGCAAGTAAAATGGTCAAAAAAAAGGTACTTGAAGATCAATATACCGTAATTGATTTAAACGATTTGCATGATGGATTTATATAGTGGAAGTTGTTTGGGGAGACTTTAGGAAAATTGGGAAAATTGTCAAAATAAAGTGAGTAAGGAAGTAAATTAAAGTATATTAAAATATATTAAAATATTTAAAATATTTAAAATAATACATGTGTTATGGGTGATTTTGCAAAATTTAAAACAGAATTACTTTTATGTATCATGGGCTGTCTGTATCTATTTTTATTGTTAATGGGCTGCGATAAACCATCTATTGATTGTGAGTATCCCGATTATTCGGAGTGTGTAACACAAGAGCCGAAAAACGGTAAGCTTAAAATAAAAATTACGATTAACGGAGAAAACAAGTCGGTTCCTATTGTTATATATTATGGACGCATAGAACATGATGCTGTATGTCTTCGGGACACACTTAATATTAAAGAACAGCAATATACAGTTCCCGCCGATGTGTATTATGCGGTTAAAGCGACCTATAAATCGGGAAACAGAACTATTCATGCCGTTGACGGTGGCTATCTGGAAAAGAAATCATATCTGGTATGTGATTCAACATGCTGGGTTGTAAAAGACGTCGATCTTAACCTCAAATTACAATACTGACATGCCTGAAAAGGAACGGATAAGCATTATGTGGTTCAGGCGTGATATCAGGCTGGATGACAACACAGCACTGTATCATGCACTGCACAAAAAGGAGCCTGTATTACCCCTTTTCATATTCGACACGACCATCATTCAGAACCTTGAAAAAGATGAGCACAGAATAAACTTCATCTATAATAATTTAAAGAAAATTTCAAATGATTTAAGAAAAGAAGGAAGCGGGTTAATTGTACGTAAGGGCACACCATTGCAAGTGTTCAAAGAGCTTGCAGATGAATTTCAAATAGAACATATTTATTGC